>DATDWO010000063.1:0-3598 GCA_035289665.1 Candidatus Nanoarchaeia archaeon | reverse complement strand
CTGATATCTTTCGTTCCACGTCCTTATGGATTACGAACTCTAAAGATGAAGTCCTTCTTGCTCGAAGAGCCTGGACGAAGCGAGGCAGCCCCGGAAAATGGGGATCCTCTGCAGGAGGAATCGTTGAAGAACACGAAACATATGATACTAATGTACTCAAAGAAACCGAAGAAGAAATTGGCCTGAAAAAAATAAAACCTACCAAAGGCCCTAAATTGAGGCTTAGTAGTGACCACAATTCGTTCTCCCAGTTCTATTTTCTAATGAGAGACCTCCCTGTTCATGAATTTAAGCTGCAAGCCTCTGAAGTAGCTGAAGTTAGGTGGTTCACCAAAGAGGAACTGAAAAAGGCATTTCAACAAGATCCCCAACAATTCACTTCCTCTATAAAGAGCTACGTTGAGGACATTCTTCACACTAAGACACAGTAACGTTTAAACCAATTCCTTCCAATGCTCCTTGTAATAGGCGTACTTTTGATCGAATTCTTCTCGAGGTGTCAAGGGAATGTTAAGTTCTTTTAACTTGTTCTTGAGCAGTTCAAGTGCTGCATTCTGGTCCTCCTCTGAAGAGAGCTTTTCTAGTTCTAGAATGTATCCATACCCTTTGGTGAAATCCACTGCCACATCGATGTCTTGCCATTTGAAAGCATGGCGCTTGCGAAACCACTTGATCTGCGTCTTAAGACCAGCGGCTGTGAACACTTTTTCCAATTTATTGAAATCTTCTTTCGCCACCTTGACTTCTACTTCCTCACGTTGTTCATCGTGGACTTTACCTTTTTTCATCCAAATCTTAGAATAAGAATTGTTCTGCTGAATCCGTAAGTCTTCTTTTGCATCGAAGTAATGCGTTACTTGATCGTCTTCATTGATGAATTTCGCGTTCTTGCGGAAAAAATTGAGAAGCTCAGTGTATTGCTCCTTGGTAACGAAACTACGGATTTCGACTTCGATGGCCATACAAAAAGGATTCTTGTCTTATTCATAAATTTTTCTAGAAAGAATGATTATCTTCAAACCCATGTACCGACATGCCTCGCTTTTAGTGCTTCTAAGTGGCTATCTTCTAGACTCATAGACATACGGCCTTTGTCTACAATAACTGCTAACAATGTTGCGAATTCTTCAAAAGATAGAGTTATTTTTTTGTTATGATGCAATCCTCCTATAATATTAACTACGATTTTATTGCTAACTTCTTCAATCTTTAATGTTGCTGTACTCATCCTGAACCTTTCTATATACTACTATTTAATGGTTTTGTTTTTTTAAATCTCAATCAAGGTCCCATCTGGACCTGGATTTAAGACGGCCACGTCTTTGACGTTATCAATCATGTGAAAGGTTTCATGCAGATGACCGCAGAGCACTAAGGCTGGCTTGTGTTTATCCATGAACTGGCGGAAGGACTTACTCCCGACATGGCCTGCCCACTCTAAGAAGTCAATCTTGGTATTGGCTGGCGGCTGATGGACGACCAAAACCATTCTTTTCCCTTTGAACTCTTTCTCTTTGCTCTTATACCAAGACTCAAATGGATGATCGGTCTGTGCAAACCCCCCGCCTCCCCATCCGATGAAGATTAGGTTATCTATCATTAGAATTTTCTTATGGATAAAAACCAGGTTTTTGCGTTTCTTGCACTCCTCCGCTACTCGGTGCTCATCTTCGTGGTTGCCGTGTACGATCAGCATCTTCTTCCCGATCTGATCAAAAAAATCCAAGACTTCACTCATACCATTGCGAAAGACGGTGAAATCCCCGCAGCAGATTAAAAGGTCGGCCTGTTTGGACTTATGTTTGACAGCTTCCAGACAGGAACCATCTGTGTGCGGGTCGGTGAAGGCTAAGATTCTCATTATTCCCTAGAAAACCCACCTATATAAAAGGATTCGGATGTTAAACTCAGTCGTTCTCTGTTTCACTGATCTCTCTTAGTTTAGCTGTATTTAGGCTACAGTGTTGCTCCCCTGTAGATTGTTTATTGATCAAAATACCTTTTTTGAACAGATCTGAGATGGCTTCTACAACTACTTTTTCTCCTCTTAAATGCTTCGGTACGCAGTTTTTGAGGTGAATAGTTTCGGTGTGAGCGCCGCCGTACTTTCTTTTGTTCTTTAACATTCTAATCATCTTTCTCTGGACGGCCCTTAATTCAGCTGGATCTACTCGTACCATTTGATGGTGGAAACGGATCGACTTTATATCGACTTGTTTCAATTTGTTATCTATGTGTTGCATAATAGAAACATTTAAATAATGGGCTTTCTTTCTCTTATTATGCCCAAAAAATTTACAGATGAGCTCACTTTATTTCGGACCTTGTTAGGAGATACGCCTAAAATACGCGTCCTGGAGTACTTATTAGAGGGACGAGAATTAGATCATTCTATTGGAGACATTGCAGAAGGCGCAGGTATCAACCGTGTCACTCTTTTTAGACTCTGGAAAGAGATCGAGAAATCCAATATTCTATTACACACTCGGAATATTGGCAATGCTAAACTCTACAAGCTGAATATGAGCAACCCTCATGTGAAAATATTGGTTGAGTTGTTTGATAAGATTATTAATACGGAGTTTAAAGAAACAAAAAAGAAATTGCTGACTACGAATTAATCTTAATTCTATTATTAACTAAAGAGATCATATCTTAATCCTTCCTCAAAGCAGGCATAAAGGTTTTAGCCTAAAAAGACAACTTCTTTGAAACCCTTGAAATGAGAGTCGCCTGTGATGACTTTTGCACCTAGTTTTCTTGCGGTTAGCAAGACGAAGGCATCAGCTAAGCCAAAGTCCTTTATTTTCCGGCGTAGATCAGCGTGCAATAAGCCCACTTCTTTATAGAACAAGAGGTTTCCCTCGTAGATTTGAGAAAGAGAGACCATAGCGCCGGACGCTATTTCTGGGTCAAAGTCTCTTCTTCTGAAAACACTGATGACTTCTGAAAACGTAACTTTATGCGTAAAAAAAGAGTTGTTTTCTTTTTCAAACAACTCTTTGACTTTAGACCCTTTCTTTGAAGCATTTAGGTACTCGATCCAAGCATAAGCATCCAGAACATATTTACTCATGCGTATTCAGCTCGTCCTCTTTGGTGAACGGCCCTATGCCCTTTGCAGCCCCAAAATAACTCTTTTTAGCCTTCTTGACATTGATGGTGACTAGCTCCCCTTCTTGCAGTGCTTCCTCTTTTACAATCTCTTTAGGCAGGGTAACGGTTAGCGAACCACCCACTTTTCGTGTACGAACGATGGATTCCATGTTATACTAGAAGTATAATAAAGTTATATATAAAGTTTACTTTTCTTAGATACGAGATTAATCCTTATTACTTTTTGACCAATGGACTGCCTCTTTCCAGTGGCTTTAGAGACAGTCACTACCAAAGCTGGGCAAGCCGCCTCGAAGGAGCCACAGGAGACGTTATCGGAAAAGTCACAGACGACTTGCACGTACGTGGAAAGCTTAGAGGAGGGCTCTAAGCTCTAGGAATGGGTTTTTGTTTTGTTGTTTCCATGTTGTTATTAGGCTCATCATTGTTTCGTTTGCTGTTGTTCCTTTTTCGTTTCTGAGTGTTCCTGTTATTTTTCTGA
>DATDWO010000062.1:0-7964 GCA_035289665.1 Candidatus Nanoarchaeia archaeon | reverse complement strand
TTCACCCACTGACTGAATTTATTTACTGTTAGAGGCCACTCTTTCCAACCCTTATTGCCAAAACGGAAAGCGATGTCATCACTCAATTTGTAATTCTTCAACAGAAGCTTTACATTCAGGGCGGTTTTAGGAGTATACACGAAATTTGGACTCCTCCACCCTAAAATGTGATCCGCACCTTCTGCTAGGATTGCCTCGAACCCCAACTCCTGAACGAAACTGGCCAAGGCATTGTTGAAGATTAGCTCCGTGTTTCTGAAGACTTTGGGCGTCTGGCCGAACAATTTCTGGATCTTTTCTGTATGCATACGCACTTGCTCGGCAAACTCTTCCTTGGAGTAAAGATACGATAAGGAGTGGTAATACGTCTCTCCTAAGAACTCTACACAGCCTGTTTTTGCCAAAGCCTGGAAACTTTCCAGCACTTCAGGCGCGTACTGCTCAAACTGGTCCAAAATACAACCAGATAAAGAAAAAGAAATGCGGAATTTTCCCTGGTGCTGATTTATTAGATTCAATAAAATCTGATTGGTGGTGAGGTAACATTTCTTTGCGACTTTGTGCAAGACCTCGCTGTTTTTCTTATCATCAAAATAATCTGAGTTCTGGCCGATGTCGAATACATTGTACTTTCTCAGACGAAAGGGCTGATGCACCTGGAAATAAAAGCAAACACTGACCAACGCATTTCCACCTCGGTGCAACCTTAGCGGAATGAGTATTTAAGGGTTTCGACTTAGTATTTTAAAACCGTAAGACCTGGAATTCTGGTATAATCCGAGTCATTTGTAACTAGAGTCTCTCCATTTGTCATAGCGATTCCTGCGATCATGGCATCTTCTGTTTCTATTTTATCCCCCCTCTGAACGGCGTCCATCACTATTTCTGCGGCTCGCTTTGCGCCATTTGTTTCTAGCGGCAATACAATCAATGCATTGATGAACTCGTCTACGCGTCCTTTTTCTTCTCCGCTTGCCTTCGTGTTCTTTATAGCGCCTTCCCACACCTCCATGATGGTCGGTACGGCCACGTATAAATTTGGCTCCATCTCCTCCAGCTTGTTAAGTAACTCCAGTGCCTCTGATTTTTTTCTCAAAAAATCCACCACAAAAGAAGTTTCAAGAATCGCCATGTTTCATCTCGTTAAACGCCTCGACAATCTTTGCTACGCGTTTTTCATGTTCTTCAGTATGCCTTTTACGTCTTTCTTTAATAATCTGTTCCATTTCATCTCCTGCCTCCTTCGATAATATGCCAAAAAAATCCCTCAATGACCTTTTCTTCCCTACCCTCAACAAGGTCTCGCTGAAGCTCTCTCCCGGCTGCTTCCAGCTCTTCAAGACACCGTAAGCATCTTCCGTTATGGTGACTGTTTTGACTGCCATATCTATGTTTAAGTATGTTTAGATATATAAACTTACCTATGTTTATCTTGCTTTGTCGAAAACTTTTTATACCTAAGGATATTCCTAGATATCTAGGTGAACTTTTGTGTATGTTTACGCGCAACACGCCCTTGAAAAAATGGACAGCTTAGGCCTTGAAAGACAAGAAGTTGAGCAAGCCATTGAAAAAGGCATGAAATGGAAAGAGCAACAACGGGAGATGTGGCACGCCCAAATGGGCGGCATTGAGGTTGTCTTTGCCAAAGAAAACGATACCTTTATTATCGTAACGGTCTACTTAGCTGGGAGGTCAAAATGAAATGCGTCTTATGTAATGGGAAGACCGCCCTAAAAACGGTACCCTATAAAGAGATGGGAGTCCTTTTAGGTAATTTTAAGGCGGAAGTCTGCACCAGCTGTAACGAAGTTTATTTTGACGAAAAAACCGCTGAACGAATCCAAGAAAAGTCCAAAGAACTTGGGCTGTTTGGCGTTGCCAAAAAAGCAAAAATCGCTGAGATCGGAAACAGCATCGCCATCCGTATCCCAAAAGAAATTGCTAGCTTCCTACACCTTGAAAAAGGACAAGAAGTTGTACTGATGCCCAAAAGCAAACATGATTTGCATATACAGGTGTGATGCTACTTTTTAATCTTAGGAATCGCCGATCGAGGGATCCTTCTTACCTTCACCCGAGTATAACCTAGAATCTTTGCCTTTACCAGCCGATGCAAACCATCCAGAATCAGCCAGCGCCCTTTGTTCTCCATGATATCGATGGGATGAGATAAGTCTGCTTTCATTGTCCTTCGGTACTCCTCCTTGAACTCATTTGGAGATTGAATGACCTGATTTGGCGCTAGATTGTAATAACTCGGCTCCAGGTCCCAGAAAGGAATCTCAAAATGCCAAGCAAGTTCGGAGAGGTTTATATCCTCCTCTGGAATGTCCAAAGCCCAAACTTTTTCATTGTCCCACGAAAAATCGAAACCAACCTCTTTGATGATTTCTGGAAATACTCTTTTAGACATGTAAAAATGTGGAATTCCAATGTTTAAATAGTTACGCCAACTGCTTCGGCACAACCTCATCGTAAACCGAAATGAGCTTATCCGCCACCTTATCCCAGGTTAGTTGTTGAGCTTCTTGCTTGCCAAAGACCTGCAAGGTACGATGAAGGCTCTTGTAATGCAAGATCGCCAAGATCTTGTTCGCCATGTCTTCGGTATCCCAGAAATCCACCTTCAAGGCATTTTGAAGTACTTCACTCACCCCAGACTGCTTTGAAATGATGACAGGTGTGTCTTTTGCCAGAGACTCCAATGGAATGACCCCAAAGGGTTCTGATACGGAAGGCATGACACAGACCGAAGCCATGCTGAAGAGCTTTTCTGCTTCTTCACGATTGTAGAAACCCGTAAACCAGAACTTATCCAATAATCCCAATTCAGCTACTCGCTGCATGACTTGTGGCAGCATATCCCCAGAACCGGCCATGACAAAGCGTACTTTGGGATCTTTTTCCAAGACTCTCCTAGCCGCTTCCACAAAATAATCCGGACCCTTCTGGATGGTGACCCGCCCTGCGAAAAGCACTACACGCTCCTGCAATTTGTTTTCAAAAGAAATCCCTTGCATACAAGGCGTCGCGTTGTGTACCACCCTAACCTTGTATGCAGGAATCCCATAATTGTCCACAATCCTATTTTTTACGTAATGACTGATTGCAATGACGAGATCGGCAGCTTCCATGCCTGCCTTTTCAAAGCTGTATTCTGTTGAATTTCCACTATTCAAATAGCGATCAAAGACTGTATTGTGCACGTGCACAACCAAGGGCTTGCCTGAGGCTTTTTTGATGGCCACGGCAGCTGGGAAGGTCGTCCAATCCTGGGCATGAATCACGTCAAAAGATTGAGAGGCAGCAATCACCCTAGCCCGCAGAGCAAACCTGATGA
The DNA here is from genome assembly GCA_035289665.1 of Candidatus Nanoarchaeia archaeon. Lineage (GTDB taxonomy): Archaea > Nanobdellota > Nanobdellia > Woesearchaeales > SM23-78 > JBBSWA01. The sequence continues at coordinate 4,621 of DATDWO010000062.1, read as the reverse complement.
TTTCCTCAAACAAGTTGCGCCCATACAAGGCTAAGGTAACGTCTTTTCCCAATGTACCACCATTGAGATTTCTTAAGAGGTCGTACTGCTGCCGGTACTCCTCCGAGGTCACGTAGGCTGTCAGAAGACTGTCTACGACCTGAATCCGAAGACCTGGAAGAATTTGATCTGCAACGATTAACTTTGCTGCGTCGCTCGAGACATTTTTAGGGCCAAACGGCATGATGTACGTGACTTCATGGCCTTTTTCGGTTAACGCCTTAGCCATCTCGTAACAAACAATGCCTGCACCGCCGGCAAAGAACGGAGGGAATTCCCACCCCAACATGAGCACCTTCAGACTCTCACCTCAAGCGTAGAACTATTCTTATGACTCTGGGAAAGCATAACGCGACCTCTTTATCCTAAATCATCTCTAAATGGTGGTACCATTCACTCTCAGAATATAAGATTTATATAGGTTTCGTTTAACGGCTTGGAAAAGTTTTTATATCGCCCCCTCTAAAAAAGGGCATGGCTCAAGAAGAACTCATCCTGTCTATCCTCAAACAGATCCAAGCCTCCCTTCAGCGACTGGAAAGCGACATGCAACGCGTCAAAAAAGGGGTCCTTGCGGAAGCTGAACTGGAAGAAGAACAACTCGAACTGGAAAAAGAAATGGATGACTTAACGAAGCCCGATCCTGAACTGGTCAATGAAGTACGCTACAAAGAAGAAACCCTCGACGAAGTGGAGAAAGAATTAGGGAGATGAGACTTAGCTTTATAAAACACATTCTCCTTCTAGAGGAATGGTACTTGGATACGATCAAAAACGTCCTACCTACGAACAATATCACGGTTTCTTAGACGATGTTATAGCAAATCTTCTTAATTTTGGAACAAGAAAGGTAGATTTGCTATGCTCAGCAGCGAAGCTGCTGGCATGCCAGAAACTTATGTTTCTGAGCATACTAGCGAATCTCACAATTTTGTGCAATTATTTATGAGATTCGCTATTACAAGGGCCCTATGTGGTTTTGAGGGGCTTAGCCTTATGCTCTATGGCTCTTTCGTTCGAGGCGACTGGCAAGCAAGCCGCAGCGATATTGATGCCGTGCTTATATTTCCAGATGATGTGGTGACTGATAAAAAACGATTCCGAGACGTTTCTCGTATCGTGTCGGAAGCTCTTTGCAGAAACCCAATTCCTTTCCAAGTTACCCTTACCGACTTAGAAACCATGCGCGATGGCCGCTTTAACTCGTATAATCCTAGCTTCCAGCCTTATTTCGAGCGAGAGCGCAGAGTGGTTGTTGGCCCGGATTATAACGACCAATTCCGCTTTGAAATGCCCACTCACCCCGAACAAGAAGCCCTGCGGTTCAACCTACGAAAAAGCCGGCAAGGACTGTTACTTGCTGAACATGACAGAACGCAACGATACGAACGATTCATTGAACGTTTCACCAAAGCTCTCGACGCCACGAGTCGAGGCAGTAAGCAAATTCTATTCATGGTTGATGACTGCCTTCGGCTTAATCGGTTCTCTGCCTTGACCGAACTACCTCTTATATTTCCAGAAGTCAACCTTGAACCTCTTGAACGCATCCGACATTTATATCATCATCTCGATGAGCTGGATGCTCTTTATCAAAAACCTGAGGATGTGATTGCTCTATGGTCTTCTACTTTAACTTTCTTTGAAGAAGTAATTAGAGGATATATACGAAGAGTTCCACAACCTGAAAGAAAGATTTAAATACTACCTGTACTTACTGTACTTACAAGAACCGCTAGGAGTTATCAGTGGCGGTTCTTGAAATGGTCATAATTTTCCACACCCTAGACCTTGGTGGAAAATTCAGACATTACAGGTGATCTTTTTGAGGATTATCCTTAGTATGCATGCCGAAGAAAAGATGATCGAACGAGGCATTAGCCAAACAGAAGTCGAAAAAGCCATAAAATCAGGGAGCAAGTTTATACAGGTACCTGATAAAATAGTCGCTGAATATACTTATTTCAGCGTCGTTTACAAAAAAATAGGAGATGTGTGCTACGTCATAACTGTTCAACCGAGGTGAGCCAACATGATAAAATGCCCTATCTGTGAAAAAGGAACCTTAAAACCCTCTAGGGAAAAACACGTTATGTTAGGAGTGGACTTAGGAATGTATCCGGGACAAAAATGCTCTTCTTGTAAGGAGATCTTTACCGATTCCAAGGAAATGATCCAGATTGAGAAAATCGCCCGACAGAAAGGCATCTGGGGACTTGGGAAGAAAACCAAGATTACACGGACTGGTAATTCCCTGGCTGTTCGAATACCAAAAGAAATCGCCGACTATTTACACCTGAAAGAAGGCACTGAGACCTGGATTCAACCGGAAGGGGATAAGTTGGTGATTGAGAAAGGATGATAAATTTTATGAGGATTAATTCTTAAGCTCTTCGATCTCTCTTATTTTCTGCGGATTCAGGCTTATCTCAAGACCATAATGTGTGGGTTTGGATAAAAGAATGCCCTCTTTTAACAGGTCCTCGATTGCCTTCTTTACCTCCTTCGAAGACCTTAACTGATTCGATAAACCTTTAGGTAAATTATGAATACTTGTATGCTTATGCAACCACATCCGCTGCCTATGAAGCTTACGAATCATGAACTTTTTTATTAAAAGCCTCTCCTCCATCACTTCTAAAAAGGAGCACTCTTATTAATAGTTTTCTATTTGTAAACCATGACCTTTATTATAGAAATGTTTAAATACTTACTACTACTACTACTTACTATGGAAGAAGCCTTAGAAAAAAGTGTCTTTATGGAATACTTTGGAGACTACCCTTTGATCCGAGTACTGGACTTTTTGATCCTGGGAAGAGACATGGACTACAGCCTCACCGAGATTGCAAAAAATGCCGGTGTCGGCTGGACTGCTTTCTCTGAGTTATGGCCATCCCTCGTCCAAAAAGGAATTGTTACCTTCACCCGGAAAATCGGCAACGCCCAACTCTATCGCCTCAACCAAAAAAACCCCTGGGTCAAAGAACTCATTAAAATGGACCATGTTATCACTCAGATAGAAACGGACAAAATCCTGAGCCCTGCCAAGAAAAAACCTCTGCGCGCGACTATAAAATGATTATTTGTACCTGAAAGAAGGCATCGAGGCCTGACTCCACCCTGAAGGGGATACGTTGATGATAGAGAAAGAATAGAATTCAAACATGTTCCTGACTTATTTAGACTTCAAGATCTTTTAATTGAGAAATACAAATCTCTATCATCTGATCTACTGTTATCTTCAGAAAACTCCGTTTTTATCAACACAGGAATACTTGGCTCATTGCTTTTTGCAACCTTAGCCCAAACCTCTTGAACACCCAATTCTTCGAAGCCATACTGTATAAGTCTTCTCACGGAACGAGTGACGTATCCTCTTTTCATGAATTCACTCCCTAAATAATATCCAATTTCCGCACTCCTTCCGCTTCCGTCCGGATGTAGGTTTACACTTCCTACAAACGTATCCCCTGCCCAGATTCCAAATCTCAGTTTTAAAGGATTTTTTGGAGCTTGAATGCTCGTTAAAACAGATTCTTGAGTAGGGTATTTAGCTGCTGTATCTTCTCCATGCTGACTTAAATGATCTCGGTTCTGATCGATCAGAGAAAAAATTGCGCTTGCATCACTGGGGCTAAATTCACGAAGCCTTAGTTCATCATCAACGATTAGCTCTAACATGGGATCCTCAAAAGAAAATATAAATTAAAATATAAAAATATTTACGCACTGTCTTCAAAGGTATTGTGTACGTGACAGCCGAAGTTGGGGCCGTGGCAGTGGAAGTTTCGCGCGTAGGTGAAACCCCAGAATCCATTGGTACCTTCTAAATTAGTAGTTATAGGTCGAGGGTCTCCGTACTGCTTGAAGTAGGGCTTTTTTCCATAAGGATACAAGTATCCGAACGGAAAATTGTAGCTTCGGGGATCGGTTCTCGTGAAAAAGTCCAAGTAGGACAATTGCTTGGCCGGGTAGTTCAAGTCGTCGTACACTTCGTTGGCTTGCAAGTATTGCCGAGAGTAATCTCGGGTTTGCTGGTAAACCTCGAAGTTTCGGTCATCCGTGTAAGGGTTGTAACGAGCGCTACCGTATTGAGGTGGATAAATGGCTGCTTCTGTACCATCCGGCGTGTATCTTAAGCCAGGGATATAATTAGAGCCTGCCCAACCTTTATGCCAATTGCTCGAAGAGTCGTAGTAAGGCGAATAAGAAAATCCATACAAAGGCTTGTAGCCGTAAATTGGACTGAGCTGAGGATTCATGTATAAGTTGTAAAAGTCTTCATAGTAAGCAGTGGCAAAGCTTGCGCTAAGCAAAGCGAGCACGATGCTGAATTGAATGAGTTTTTTCATGGTACTGTTCACCTCTTATTGACCTTACTCCTAATAACCCCCAAACCAGTATCTTTGCACTAAAGGATTGTATCCGTAATACCAGCTAGGCACATAACCTGAAGGCATGTAACCCGAGCCGTAATAATTGTAATTGGAAGCTTGTGGGTAAAAGCTGTAACTTCGAATTCCACCAGAGCCTAAACCGTAATTGCCATAACCGCCACCATAAGAGCTGCCATAGCCAC
>DATDWO010000061.1:0-13107 GCA_035289665.1 Candidatus Nanoarchaeia archaeon | reverse complement strand
ATTAGGGTGTATATCTGGATGGTCGGTAAGCATAAAGGCAATTTCTTTCTTGTCAATGATGCAGAACCGTGCATTGAGTCCTTTGGTAACACGAATTTTAGAGAAGGGTGTGAGAACTTTGATTTCTTTCTCTGCCTTTTTAGTTAGGGGAGCAGCAATTCGAATTTGAATGCCTCGGTCATGTGCTTTTTTGAGGGCTTTGTTGAGTTCTTGACTTTTCTGGATAAATCCAGCTTCGCTAGTCACCAAAAGAATTTCTTCTTGGGCATCTTTGATCATAAGTTCGATGTGATCATAAATATTATCTCGCCCTTTAATAGCTCCAGTGATGTCAAAAGGTTCTACTAATTCAATTCCTTTTTTATGGAGAAGATTAAGTTCATTAAGGATTTCAGTGCTTCTGACTTTATCAAGTTGGTCGATATTTTTTTGGGCATCTTCATTGATCTTTTTCTTGACACGTTCTAAGACTTCTGAAGGAGAAATCGCAAGGTATTGGATGGGTTTGCCTATTTTCATAACAATAAAGCCTTTACGTTCAAGGCTTTCTAGGATATCATAGCTTCGACTGCGGGGAACATTGGCAATATCAGATAATTCACCTGCAGTAGAAACACCCCGACTAAGGAGTGCAGTCCAAATTTTGGCTTCATAACTGTTAAGGCCGAAATCTTTGATTTTTTTTAAAAATTCAGTTTGTACAATCATATTGCATCCTCGAATATAACATACATAAGAATTCTGCGAGATATATAAAGGTTATGGTTTTTAGGACTGCTCAGTGATAACGAATAGGATTCTCGGGAAAAGGCCCTTCCCCTTGTTTTCTTATGGAAAAAAAGTAAAGCTAAAGCTTTATGTACGATTTTTAAGCTCAATTTGCAAATTTTTCTTTTTTGCATGAAATTTATTTTCTATATAGAAATTAAATATAAGATAACTAAATAAAAGATATTATTATATTATAATCTACTAATATAATAATCTAATAATAATATACTAATTAAATAATTAATATAGTAATGAATAATTAGATTAAAAAAGACGACGATAAAAAACAAATAAACCAACTTATCTCAATAAATATCTTCGGCCTAAAGACTGAAGTATTTCCCAAAAATGACTAGAAAAGCCATTCATCTTTTGTTTAAAGGCAAAAGTACACAGAACCCGAAGAGTTCTAGTACAGAAGAATCGAAGATTCTTCGTACGAGAAATGTTCCATTTCTCTGTACAAGAAATCTTGAAGATTTCTTAGTATTCTAGCCATTTTTGATAAATCAACTTACCTTAATAATATCAATTTTCATTACACTCTCTTAATTTCTATTGTCTTTCTCACTTATAAACCCTTAATTTTTTAGTAACTTTCCTCTTATAAATTTTATATCTTAATCTCAAATCCCTCTCAAACCCACACTAAATTCCTTTCAAACCTATACCAAATTCCTTTTAAACCCACACTAAATTCCTTTTAAACCCACATTTTTCCATAGGAAACACATTTTTCCATAGGAAATGAAGGGGTATGGCTTATAGTCTGTAAGATGTAATTTATCTTCTATACTTTCCATAAGAAAAATCTTTATATACCCCTCCTTCATTTGGAAAAGGATGGAGCTAGACCAATTCTTTGAAAAATACCTTAAGAAAGAATCTATCTTCTTAAGTAAGCAAGTTTTGCAGTCAGCCTATGTCCCAAATGAACTTCTTCATAGAGACCATCAACTCAACCAAGTGGCTAACATCCTAGCGCCTGCTTTAAAAATGGAGAAACCTTCTAATTTATTCGTTTATGGTAAAACTGGCACAGGCAAAACACTGACACTTAAATTTGTGGCAGAGAAGATGTTAAAAGTGTCAATAGATCAGAACATTAAGCTAAAAATCATTTATTTGAACTGTAAATTAAAAAAAGTTTCAGATACAGAATATCGCATGATTGCTCAGCTTTCTCGTTTTTTCGGTAAGGAAATCCCCCCAACAGGCCTTCCAACCGACGAAGTGTACAATATTTTTTTTCAGGCCTTGGATAGTCAAGAGCAAAACGTGGTTTTGGTTTTAGATGAAGTAGATCAACTCTGCGTAAACGGAGCAGGCAATGATGTGATCTATAACTTAACTCGTATTAATTCTGAGTTAAAGAGAGCACAAGTCTCCATTGTTGGAATCAGTAACAGCTTAAGTTTTGCTAACAACCTTGATCCCAGGGTAAAATCTTCCCTGAGTGAGGAGGAGCTGGTTTTTCCACCTTACAATGCGTTGCAAATTTTGGATATATTAAAGAACCGCTCAGAAAAGGCATTTAGACCCAATACGCTAGTAGAAGGGGTGTTGCAGAAATGTGCGGCATTTGCTGCTCGAGAGCACGGCGATGCCAGGCGAGCTTTAGAACTTTTGCGGGTAGCGGGAGAACTTGCTGAGCGAAAAGGGTTGACTAAAGTTTCTTTGGAGGAGTTAGATGAGGCAGAGGATAAGATTGAGAAAGACCGTGTTTTGGATGTCGTCTTGACCCAACCCAAACAGTTTCAGGCCACGCTTTATTCAATATTACTATTAGGCGAGAAAAACAAAGGAGTTATTTTTACAGGGGAAGTGTATGAAGTATACAAAAAGATTTGCTCCACTTCTGGCCTAAGGCCGTTAACTCAAAGAAGGATTTCAGACATTTTGGCGGAGTTAGATATGTTGGGGATCATCAATGCAAAGGTAATCTCAAAAGGTAGATTTGGTCGCACGCGAGAGATTCGGCTGTCCCTTCCTTCTTCGTTAGAATCCAAGGTTCGAAAAATGGTCGAGGAAGACTTAGGGTTGGAAATGTCAGAATTCAAGCGGAATTCTGAGCATGATCAAGAACGGAGACACTCAGATCTTAATATCCGTTCTTGACAAGAAAGAATTTTTGTAGGGGGTTTTTGATGGATGCGCAAGCAAAGGTTAGGTTATTGCTGCAAAAAGGGGTTTTAGTAAGCCCCGAGATGTTGAATAACTTAGATGATGCACTCACTCAGCAAGGTATTTTGTCAGAAGAAACCAGTCTGGAAAAGCCAGTAGAGGATGATGTAAAAGTCTTGATGTCTTATGATGAACCTTCTCAGAAGCGTTCGGTGAGCGATTTTGTGAGCTATTTTAACCAACGATTTTTTGCTTTGGAAAGCATGCTTAGGCGGCGGCAAGAGTTGCAGCACCTGATTTCAATCAACAAGCTTTTAGCTAAGAGAGATAAAGAACCTGTTTCAATCATTGGAATGATTTTAGATAAATCCATCACGAAAAATAATAATATCTTATTAAAATTAGAGGATCCTACCGGAACCATTTCAGTATTAATCCATAAGAACCGCTCCGACATGTTTGAAATGGCAAAAGATCTTGTGTTGGATGAAGTAATTGGGGTGACAGGTAAGTTGAGTGACCCTGGAGTGGGAGGTGGTATAATTTTCTTTGCAAATTCCTTTGTATTACCTGATGTACCTGTGGATAAGGAGTTGAAGAAGGCACCAGAGGAAGGGTATGCGGTCTTTACCGGAGATATCCATTTAGGTTCAACCTTGTTTTTAGAGCAGGAGTTTCGCCGCTTCTTGGCTTGGTTACAAGGGAAAGAAGGAAATGAGGAGCAAAAGCGTATCGCGAGTTTGGTAAGATATGTTTTTATTCCAGGAGATGCAGTAGAGGGAGTGGGGATTTATCCTGGTCAGGAAGAGGATCTTACCATTTCAGACATTAAGGAACAATATATAGAATTGGCGAAATACTTGAAACAGATACCTCCTCAGATTAAGGTGGTGTTGTGTGCAGGGAATCACGATGCCGGCCGCCTTTCAGAGCCTCAGCCTCCTCTTTATAAGGATTTTGCAGAGGCATTGTGGAAGTTGCCAAATTTGAAGATCCTAAGCAATCCCTGTTGGGTAAACATCGGGTCAACTCCAGATTTTTCAGGGTTTGATGTGCTAATGTATCATGGTTTTTCCATGACGTATTACGCAGATAAGGTAGAGTCTTTACGGGCGAAGGGAGGGATGAAGCGAGCTGAATTGATCATGAAGTTTTTATTGCAGCGTCGTCATTTGGCACCCACACATACTTCGAATTTGTACATTCCAGATAAGAAACGAGACCCTTTGGTGATGGATCATGTTCCTGACTTTTTTATAACAGGTCACATCCACCGGGTAAGTATGGGTAACTATCGGAATGTTTCATTATTGAATTGTGGGTGTTGGTCTAAGCTTTCTTCATACCAGGAGAAAATGGGAATTATTCCTCAACCAGCAAAAGTATTGGTAGTCAATCTTCGGACACGAGAGGTAAAAGTGATGAATTTCTTAGAGAGTGATGTAAGTTGATGGTGGCTTCTCCGAAGATGCAGGAATACTTTGCTAAGTTAGAGAAAGATTGTTTTGAAATTTATGAGTTGGCTGTAGAAGCTAGGAAGAAAGGGTTTGATCCAGAAGAGCAGGTCGAGATTACAATTGCGAAGAACATGGCAGAGAGGGTTATTGGTCTAATTAGTGTAGTAGCCCCCCAAATCAAAGATTCGGGAGCAGCCGGGCGTATTTCAGAGTTAGAAAAGCAGTATGGGGTATTGGATTGGCGGGTAGCCATGAGCATTAGTTTAGAAGTGGCTCAAGAGAAGTTTTGCAAATTTAAGAATCAGTTGGAAGCTATGGAAGTCGGGGTGAGAGTTGGTTTTGCATATCTCACCTTAGGGAGTCTATCTGCTCCGTTGGAGGGATTTGTGGGGTTGGAGTTGAAGAATCGGGCGGATGGAAAGGGGCAATATTTTTGTCTGAATTTTGCAGGTCCCGTACGTGCAGCAGGGCGTACGGCAGCAGTTATGTGTGTGCTCGTCGCGGATTACATTCGAAAAAATTTCGAGTTTGCCACATACGACCCTACGGAAAAAGAGATCCAACGTTGTCCGGGTGAGTTGGAGGACTATCATGAGTACATCGCAAACCTACAGTATTTTCCTTCTCCAGAAGAGTCTACTTTTTTGGTGAGGAATTTTCCGTTGGAAATCTCCGGGGAGCCCTTGGAGAATCGCGAGTTGTCAAATACAAATTTTAAAGACATTCCTCGGATTGAATCAAATTTTGTGAGGGGGGGTTACTGTTTGGTGATTGGGGAGTGTTTTGGTTTGAATTCACCTAAAGTTTGGAGTAAGATGAAGAGTTGGGCAAAAGAGTTTGGGTTGGAGCATTGGTCCTTTCTAGAAGAGTTTTCAGAGTTACAGAAGAAGTTGCACGCAAAAGGAGGGGCTACAGAGCAGGCGAAGCTGGCGCCAAATTATTCTTATTTAAAGGACTTGGTGGCGGGGAGGCCCGTATTTGGTTTTCCTTTGAGGCCAGGCGCTTTTCGTTTAAGATATGGGAGAGCTAGGACTGGGGGGTTGAACGGTCAGGGTCTGCATCCTGCAACCATGTCGGTTTTAGATGGATTTATTGCGGCAGGTACCCAGTTGAAGGTGGAGCGTCCAGGGAAGGCGGCATCATATACTCCTTGTGATACCATTGACGGCCCCATTGTTAAATTAAAGGATGGTTCAGTTGTTTTCTTGAAGACAGAAAAACTCGCTAAGCAATTTAAGGAGCAAGTGGCTGAAATTTTGTATCTAGGAGATGTGCTGATCTGTTATGGAGATTTTTTTGATCGTAGTCATAACTTAGTGCCTCCAGGGTATTGTCCTGAGTTTTGGGGTTTGGAGGTGGAAAAAGCCACTGTGGATCTATTTGGGACATTGGATTTGGATAAGTTAGCCGATCTGGTGCAGATCCCTACAGAGTCTTTAGATAAATGGTTTAAGAGTCCTTTAAAAGCGAAAATAACGTTCAACCAGGCAGTAATCATGTCGGAGAAGCTAAGGGTTCCATTGCATCCTTCTTACACTTTTTTTTGGGATGTGGTGAAAGGGAGTGAAGTAAAAAAAGTATTGGAGTGGATGAAGGGTTTGAAAGTGGTGGAAGAACCATTCCGTTTGGTGTTACCATTGACTGAGTCAAAGAGTATTTTAGAAGTGTTAGGCATTCCCCATTTATGTGTGAACCAAGAGTTTGTGGTGTTGGAGGGAGAGGTAGGTAAAGCGTTGTTGTTTTCATTGGGAATTAAAGGGCCTGGAGGAGTATTAGAGGCTTTGCGGAGTTTTCCAGTTGAAGAAGAGGGTTTGGCAGTGGTGAATCAGTTGTCTGGGGTGAAGATGCGGGCAAAAGGGGGTACTTTTATTGGGGCGAGAATGGGGCGTCCGGAAAAGGCGAAGATGCGAAAGTTAACAGGTAGTCCTCATGTTTTATTCCCAGTTGGGAGCGAAGGGGGAAAGCTTCGTTCATTCCAGGCGGCAATGGATCAAGGTAAAGTAACGGCTGATTTCAGCATCTTTTATTGCGTGAATTGTAAAAAGGACAGTGTGTGGGGTGTGTGTCTGTTTTGCGACCAGCGTACGATTCGTAGGGCTTTTTGTAAGCAGTGTGGAGTGGTGGATTCTTGCCCTCATAAGCCTCTGCTTGCACGACGTACCTCTGTTCCAATCAAGGAATATTTTGATGTGTTGATGAAGAAGTTGAATACTCGGGTAGCCCCAGACTTGATTAAGGGAGTGCGGGGAACGAGTAATAAAGAGCACATTCCAGAGCACCTGATGAAGGGTTTTTTACGGGCAAAGCATTCGATTTGTGTGAATAAAGATGGGACGGTGAGATACGATTGTTCAGAGGTGGCCTTGACGCATTTCAAGCCAAAAGAGGTGGGGGTTTCAGTGGAGAAGTTGCGTTCATTAGGTTACGATTTGGATTGCAAGGGTTTTCCCTTGGAGACTGAAGACCAAGTATTGGAGTTGAAGGTGCAAGATGTTGTTTTGCCATCCTGTACAGTGAGTGGAGATGAAGGGGCTGATCGGGTGTTGCTTCGAGTGGCAAAGTGTGTGGACGAGACTTTAACAAACTTGTATGGATTGAATCCATTTTATAATCTGAAGGTGCCAGAAGACTTGGTGGGGCATTATGTCTTGGGATTAGCTCCTCATACCTCGGCAGCTATGTTAGGAAGGGTAATTGGTTTTAGTCAAACACAGACTTTTTTGGCGCATCCTTATTTTCATTGTGCGATGAGAAGAGATGCAGATGGAGACGAGGCTTGTTTCTTATTGTTATTGGACGCTTTCCTGAACTTTTCTAGGAAGTATCTACCTGATTCTCGTGGATCAAAGATGGATGCTCCATTGGTAGTTACATATGCTTTGAATCCAAATGAAGTAGACGATCAAGTGTTTAATATGGACATTGCGTGGGGATATCCTTTGGCAATGTATCTCGCTGCATTGGAGTTTAAAAGTCCTAAAGAGGTTAAGGTAAGGCAGATCGCTTCGGTGTTGAAGACAGAAGGGCAGTTTGAAGGTCTGGGATATACACATGATACTTCTGATTTTAACAACGGAGTATTATGTTCATCCTACAAGTTGCTGCCAAGCATGCAAGACAAGTTGAAGGGTCAGATGGAGCTTGCTGTTAAGATCCGAGCAGTAGATGAAAGGGAAGTGGCTACATTGGTCATAGAGAGGCACTTCATTCGTGACACAAAGGGTAACTTGCGTAAGTTTTCGCAGCAGGAGTTTCGTTGTGTGAGTTGCAATGAGAAGTTCCGGCGCCCGCCATTAATTGGTAAGTGTACCAAATGCTCTGGAAAGTTGCTTTTCACCATCTCAGAGGGCTCCATCACGAAATACTTGGAGCCAAGCATTAGTCTAGCGAATAAGTACAATGTCTCTACCTATCTAAAACAAACGCTTGAATTAACTAAGCGCCGCATTGAAAGCGTTTTCGGAAGAGAAACGGAGAAGCAGGAAGAATTAGGGAAATGGTTTGGTTAGTCATATTTAACCTCAAATCCATCCAACTCTTGTTCAGGAACCTCTTCCATATCCACACGTTCCACTTCCGCATAAGGAGGCCCTTTTCGGCAGTGTCGTAGAAATTCCTGCAAGGCTTCCGATTTACTCTGTGCAATGACTTCCATGCGGCCATCTTCTAAGTTCTTCACCCAACCCAGAATGCCCAGTCGCTGAGCTTCTTTCATCAGATAATAGCGAAAGCTAACTCCTTGTACTTTGCCAGAGATGTAGATGTGTAGGCAGGGCATTTTGGTACAGTAAGTTCACAACTATTTATATCTTTAGAAGCCATGGGCTTTCTTAGCCGCTTCATGTATTCTTTCTTCTAGGTCGCGGCCGCGCACCCTGTTTTTGCGAGTAGCGATTTCATCTATTTTTCTATTGAATCGTTGGAGTTGTTTTTCCCCCTTACATTGCCCTGAATGCTTTCCGTAGAACGTTCCGAAATACCATTCTCTTCTTCGATAGCGATCTTTGTTCCTACGTATTTCAACCACAACAAGGTTCTCGCCTTCATCTTTTGCGGGCGAACCTATTTGACTTAAATAAACAGTTCCTCCATTCTGTCCTTTAGAATAAAAGAGGCTGGGCTCCCAGTAGTTGAAGCCCGCATATTGAATGGTTTCAAAAGAAACCCATTTGGCAAAAGTCATAAAAATGGGAAAAGGAGGGAGTTTAAATAGTTAGATCTTCGAATAAACACTATGCTTCGCACCGCAGGCCTGACATTTGATGAAGGTAATCCCAGCATCTTTGGTCAGCTTCGTATCGGGTTTGCCGCATTCTTTGCACAGCACCAATTCATCTGCATATTGTTTGATTTTGTCATTGATTTTACCGGCGGGTACTTTGGTGCCTAAGATCAATAGCTGCTTTTTGAATTCACCCGGTGCAGCAAGTTCTTTGAGGATGTATTTAAGTAAGTGTTCTGGTTTTCGTTGAAACAAATCAGCAATTTCAAAGAAGTTGCTGATAATGGTTTTATTGCCTTCTACATGGCCTCGTACATTGGGAACGGCCAGTCGTTCGGTAGCTTCCTGTACTTCAGGCAGTTGTTTTTTGGCTTTTTCAAGGAGTTGCTCGTACGGGTCCATATCTGGTTAGAACCCTGCCGCATTTATAAGGGTTTTCGGTTGATATTGATATCTATATAGAAAATAAGTAACTTAAGCAATCTTTATATAGCTCTTCTATCACAGAAGAAGTATGGTTCTCGAAGCACTCACGACTCCGTTTAAGGCTGAATCCAACCCCAAGCGGCAGTTCTTTCTAGGGTTTGCGTACGTCACCGTCGCCATCTTCCTGAGTCTTTGGATCTTCCGCAGTTACAGCAGCATGATCATGGTTTTCTTGGCAACCATGGCAGCCCTTCCTTTAGCGTATTCAACGATAAAAATGGAGGAAGAAAAAGACTTGGAAGCCGTAGAAGAAACATGGCTGTTAAAAGAGCACGCAAAGGCTCTATCTTTTTTCATGTACTTATTCATGGGCATGACGGTGGCCATGGCCTTCTGGTATGTAGCGCTTCCTGCAGATACTGTTGCGGTTTTGTTCCAGTCTCAGTCCAGCACGATCAATACAATCAATGCGAGTGCCATTGCAGGCAACGCTTACAAGCTTGATTTCTTTGGTAAAATATTCTTCAACAACGTGAAGGTCTTGATCTTCTGCATATTATTTTCATTCATCTATGGGGCAGGTGCCATCTTCATCTTAACCTGGAATGCCTCGGTCATTGGCGCAGCGATTGGCAATTTTGTCCGGGGAAGTCTAGCTTCTTATAGCCATCTTGCGGGTTTAGACAAAGCAGCAAAATATATGTATGTTGTTTCATTTGGTTTATTTAAGTATGCGATTCATGGCATTCCTGAAATCTTGGCGTATTTCACAGCAGGCCTCGCAGGGGGAATCATCAGCATCGCCGTCATCCGTCACGACTTCGGTACGCCTAAGTTTGAGCAGATTCTTCTCGACAGCGCAGACCTCTTATTGGCCAGTTTCGCAATTCTCTTCCTTGCCGCAGTCTTAGAAGTGTATATAACCCCGTTGGTGTTCTAGAGTCTCTCTGCTTTTTTCCATATCTGATCAAAGAAGCTAGCTTGCATTTTAGCAAAGGTTTCATGGACAATGCGGATAACAATGCGTTTTTCTTCGATCTGTTCGGATTTAATGGCGATATGGGCTATTTTTCGGTCAGAAACGATGAGAGAAAGATCTTTTAAAGTGCAAAGCCTGACAGGAATGTGATTCTTCTGAAGGTGGCGAATAATTTCTTGGTTATAGGTTGAAGTCTCTTCAACAAGGATACGGATGAGGATGCCTTCTTTTGCAAGCGATATCCACGCTTTAGAAGATCCAAGCAACGCAGTTTTTTCTCCAGAGGTAATAATTAGGAGTTCTTTTCGAGTGGTTTCACAAAGGGCTTTCGCAGCTTGGTAGGATTGGATCTTCCCCAAGTAGACTTCAACTTGTTTTTCGGTTAAAGATTGCTTTAAATGGATCTTTTTTAACACATGAAGGGTCTGAACAGATTGGGTTTTCAATGCCTGGCGTTTCTTGTCTACATAGCTAGGGATTGCAATTTCAGGGTCTTTTGCTTGATAAATACGAGGCTCTCTTTGAAGAAGGGTCAAAAATCCTTTTTTCTCAAGGTTCTCTAGATTACTATAGACCGACGTCCTGGGGATTTGGGCTAGGTCAGCTACTTCTTTTCCTTTTTTAGGTCCATATTCTATAAGAGCAAGGTAGCATAAAGCTTCATAGTCTGAGAGCCCGATTTTATTCAACGCTTCTTTCATGTAGTAGTAATAAGCTACAAGTTATATTTAAATGCTACGTATTGGATCTAGATAAATGCCTTCAAAAATACGCTTCGAGTTAAGTCTACAAGCAGCGCAGGAAATTTGTCACAAATACAATTTAGAAGAACCCAAAGAAGTGGTTCGCGTCGAAAAAGGGATGACGAATGATGTTTTCAGTTTGAACGATAAATACATGGTGAAGATCGCTACGTTTTATGCTGATTTGGTGGATCTGAGCAAGGAACAGGCAGTTTATGGTTGGTTGAAGGAAGCCAAAGTTCCATGCCCTAAAGTGTTGGGGTTGGATCGTTCAAAGCAAATCCTCCCTTATTGTTATCTAGTCTTAGAGAAAGTTCGAGGGCTTCCTTTGGATGATTGTTGGCCTTCTTTATCCGCAGAATCCAGAGCGAATCTAATAACGGAGATAGGCAATATCTTGGCGAAAATCCATTCCATTCAATTTCCTGTTTTCGGTGAATGCCTGTGGGGAGGCGGGTTTGTGGGTCCTTTAGGCTATAAAGAGTTCTTGCAAAGAGATGTGAAAATCATCTTAGACAAAATCGCTAAAGAAAACCTTTTATCCACAGATCTACAACAAAAAATAAGCGTCTTTTTTAGTCGCACAACACTATTTGACTTAAACGTACGGGGTTCCCTAACTCATTTAGGATATAATTTCAGCGATTTTATAGTCGAAGGGGGTAAAGTTACAGGAGTCATAGATTGGGAATGGGCTCGTTCAGCACATCATGAGGAAGACTTAGCCCTGTTCTTCTATCGGATGCTGCACATGGATCCAGGTCTAATCAGTAAGTTTAGAGAAGCGTACGAAAAGACACATAAGTTAGATAAAGCATTCGAGAAACGATTGCTCGTTTACAACTTTTTGTATTACTTACGTGGTTTGTATCATACGCTGTGTTGGTCGCATCGCCCAGACAAGCAAAGAGAATATTTAAGAGAAGTAGAAAAATTAGCAGGTTGGGTCCTAGGAAATGATTAAGTTTTTTATTGCTTTCAAATCGCAAATATTCTCTTTTATCCCTAGTTTTCGAGATAATTGCTTAGCCCTCTTTTCTCCTCCGACATACCTAAACAGTTTTTTGATGTTCCTTTGAAATCTTCTTTTATCTATTCTTTTTAGGTTCTTTAACATTAAGATAGTCTCTTTTTTAGGGGGGGGTTTAAATCCAAGGGACATAAATCGAAGGCAAGAGTATAAATCAGAGGCATGGAAAGACTGATTGATCTGGATTTGCCGTGCTTTTAGATCTTGGACAGCTGTTGGAAGGCGTAAAGTTTGCTTATACCACTTCTCTGAAGTCAATGCCTTTAATGGAATGGCGAAGCCATTGATGGTAAAGTTGACACCTTCCTCTAAGTTTTTTCGAGCAGAATCCTTAGAAAATTTAATGTCTAAAAACACGTAGTCTTCAAAGCGGCTTTTTCTAGGTTTTGAGACCACTTTCTTTTTTAATACAAGAACTTTTTTCCTTTTTATAAGGCCATAAGCAAACTTTCTTTTTCTCAGCGCTTGAATAAACCTTTTATAATTTCCAATGGCAAGAATATCATAATCGCGTTGAGGCATTTTCTTGTGAAATAACCGATAATAAACAGCATTTCGAGCAGCTCCTCCGACAAGATAAACTTGGCATCCTTTAGGGATAGCCTCTGCGACTTCTTTTAGAATTTCATAGGTCTTAGGGTCTTGCATAAAAACAGGAAGGCCTTGTCTTTCCATGAACAAAAAATAGCAGACTGAATTTATAACAGTTTCACTCTTCCCGGTTTAATTTCAAAGATCTCTCCTTCTTGGAGGAGCATTTGGAGGGTGTTTTCGGCTTTGTCGTCTTTCACAGTTTGTAGGATTTCATCGATGTCCACGCCTTCTCCTCGGTCCAGTTGTTGAATGGCAGCTAAGATCCGTTCACCTGGGGAGGGGGTCGATTCGATAGGGGGAGTTACCATTTTTTCTGTATTTATTTCCATGGTTGGTTTGAGTTGTTCCAACTCCATTTTCCGTAGCAATAACCATTTTTCATCGATTTGTTTAGCCAATTCCACATTGAGATAAATCAGGTCATTATACAGGCGTGGCCGTCCAACAACCAAGACTTTACTTCCAATCCCTACATTTAGCAGGGGGTTGCGTTCTTCAAAGCTGCGTAAGGTAATCTGTCCAGTCCCATCATCCAGGATCAGTCCAGGGCCATCTTGTCCGACAATGACCCCTGTAACATTTGCTCGGCTGATCTGGCCAATGATCGTCTCGACATAGCTGGGTTCCCAGCCTTGTTTCTGTATATATCTTCCTTTGAGCAGGTGCTGTACGGCACATTTGTAGGCGGTTTGGCGTTGAATGGGCATGAAGGATTACCTTTTTAAAAGAGGGTTTTTTCTTGTCTTTTTATGAATATTGGT
>DATDWO010000060.1:0-15320 GCA_035289665.1 Candidatus Nanoarchaeia archaeon | reverse complement strand
GGAACCTGTGATGCAAACGAGCCTGTCGTTTTCATCATAGTAAACCGTTACAATCTTCTTAAACCCTGTCTTTTGTATGTAAATATCAAATTTTTCTTTACCTATTTTCTCCATTTTGTAGGCATCTCGGATAGCTTCACGCAGCTCGTGAAAGTTCCAGCCCCATACTCTCATATACTTTAAGGCGAAGTGCTTGGTTACGGCGAGTTTTACGTTCTCTATTCGCCATGGAACTTTCATTACAAAAGCACTAACTTTTCATCATATTTAAAGGTGTCGGTTTTTTGATGCAGAATTACCAACTACAAACTCACCTTGAACGGTGTGACTTCTCCCACATAGCTTTTGCCAATCTCTTCGCACAAGCCTTTTCGATCGTGAAAGCCTCGCTTCAAAAGCCACATTAGTTTTACTTCCGACATGACATCCGTCATGTCTCCAGTGGGAATGGCACCTGCTCTTAATGCTTCGACGGCGGGCGCATCGTTGATCTCCTTGTAAGAATTTCCTCCGAGGAACTTCGTTGAAACCATCATCGGAACTTTGTATGTAGTGACGGCATCTTTGATCAAAGGCAAGAACGAATACTCTCCAATGCTTGGTACGGAGCCTGCTCCATGTGATTTTAAGATGACACCCTTGCATGTGCCTGATCGTAACACTTCACGGATTAAGGAAGGACTCTGGCCGGGAGTGAGATCTACAGTGAGTATGCCTGATTCAAAATGCGGATGGCACTCGAATGGGATTTCAGACTTGACATGGAGTGCATCCGATGTGAAAAAGATTCCTGTCGACTTAATGAAACCAATCGGTCCAATGGCAGGGCTTTGAAAGGCTCGGAAATCAGACTCACTTACTTTGACTGCTCGGCAACCCCGCAGAATGACATCTGAAAAGACCAGCATCACTTCAGCAATTCCTTCCTCAATTGCTTTTAACGCGACCTTCACTGAGTTTTCTAGATTAAATCGTGCGTCTGTTCCACACAACACTAATGGCAATTGAGAACCTGTGATTATAACCGGCTTTTTCAACCCTCTTCCTAGAGCGATGGACAAGGCGGAAGCCGTGTACGACATCGTGTTCGTTCCGTGCGTGATCACAAAGCCATCGTACTCTTCGTATTTTTCCATGATGAAGATGGCAAGCTTCGTCCAATGCGTCGGGTTGACATTCGTACTGTCCAAGTTTTCTAGATCTACGAAGCTGATGTCTGCAAGATCCTTGATGATCGGAACCATATCTAGAATTTCATGGATGTCCTTTGCCGGAATGATGCTTTTTGTCGCTTCATCCACGATCATCGCGATGGTACCACCGAAACCGATCAGAAGGATTTTCTTCTTAGCCATTGTGCAGAAGAACAGCCCATCCAATATAAAGCTTTCTTGCTTGCTATGACTGTCTTCCTTGTTCTACCCAAACGAAACCTTTAAATATATAGTTACCTAATAGGTAACCATGACAGTCGAAATACCCCAATATGGGTTAAAAGCGTATGCCTTGTTGTTTTCAAGATACGGCATCCAAGGAACCTTCAGCCAGTCCGCCTTAGACTGGATTGTCTCCGCCAGCATGAAAAAAAAGATCTTTGCCTTGTTATTGCGCTCCGGTTGGATTCAAAAACGATCCAGACAAACGTATGTATGCACAACTCCCTCCGATGCCATCCAAGGATTATTGGAATTTCGGGTTCCTGAGATCATGAAAGATGCCAAAAAAGAATACGCCTTCACTCAGTCATCGGCTGTCGAGATCTGGTCTGACTTCTCCTATGTACAAAGAGGCATGGAAAAATCCCCTTACTTCATCAAGGTCTTAAGAAAAGACTTGAACCATTGGAAAGCCTTTTTCAATATGCATGAGATCCCCAATTATGTTGGGGTGGGAGCGACCATTGGAGAATATATCATCTTAATACCTGTAGACCGATTGCCTTTTGAAGAGAAACATAGATTCAAAGTCGATTCGTTCAAAGAAACTATGCGTTATGCGAAATCAAATGACATCTATGCTTATTCAACGAAATATATGGAAAATGAACACAGAGGAACTGCATGATTCAGAATCTATTTCCATTAAGGGAAGAAGAGATCTTTAAAACGCTCAGAGAGCTGAAGAATTACGATTTTGTTGTTATAGGCGGCTATGCTGTCAATGCTTATACCCTGCCAAGATTTTCCGTTGACTGCGACATTGTAATCAGCGATGAAAATGAACTAAAAAAAATAGAGAAAACACTTCAGAAAATAAGCTATACAAAAAAACATCCTCCTACTGGAGTACTGTATTCAGGAAGCTTTTCAAGACATGAGAAAGAACTTGACCACCATTTTATCGTAAGCATGGATATCCTCATTGGAAAGGTGCTTGATCGAATAACTGGGTCTGTTTTTACAGCGGATTGGGTCTTTAAACACTCTCGAATGCGAGTTTTAAAAGGAAAAACCATAACAGAAGCACTCAAACTCAGAATCATCCACCTAGATGCGTTGCTCGTCATGAAAATTATTTCATGCAGGCCTACTGACATCCGAGACGTTTTTATGATGCTCCCCTATGCGAAAGATGAAAAATGGATCAAAAACGAAGTAAGCCTGCAATACAACCTAAAAGATCGAATCGCTAAGATTCAAGAAAAGGTCAGCTCGAAATCGTTTAAAGATGGACTTGCAGGCGTTTACGGATATTTTGATCCTCAAACCTTTGAAAAACATAAGAAAGCAGTTATGGGATTTCTTGGGTAAAATTATTCCGTGTCCACTCTTGGCGCTAGAATGAAAGCGAGCTGGACGCGGTTGAGAACCTTGTACTCCAACATCAACGGGTAATTGTTACTGAACTTGACTTCAGCCTTCTCGGCGATTTTACTGCCTTGGATCATTTTTTTCAAGTATTCAATGCTGTACTTACTCCTCTGCTTTCCATCGGTCTTTATTTTTGTATCTTGATCCGAAGGAATCTCAATGTTCGCCTTGCTCAAATCCCCCGCGGCTGAAATGGTAAACTTCTTCTCTTCGGATTGGAAACTGACGGCATCCCCAATGATGTCACAATCTTCGATGGCTTCGTTGAAGATTGCGGAAGGTAGTTCAATGATGGATTTGAACTCTAGATTGGGTATTTTCTGCTCTTTTTCTTCCACCTCAATCAATGGAAGTGAAAACATGCGAGTCGTATTGCTTTTTAACGTTAACTTTAACTTGCCCGGCTCGGTTTCTAACGTCAACGTTTCGTTCGGCTTAGACCTTCTTAAGACTTGCTTTAGATCGTTTAGATTGATGGCCAAGACCTGTTCCTTGTCCACACTGTACTCTACGAACGTACTGCTGAGCAACTTGAACATGACCATCGCGACGTTTGCTGGATCCATTGCGATGAGTTCGATCGCGTCGGGCGTAACTTTGAAACGTGCTTCAGAAACCAAGTCAGAAATAATGGTAATACTGTCCTTCAAGAACCTTGGATCAGCTAGACTTAACTTCATGGAATACCCCTCTCGCGTAGTAGTCTGGAGACGAGGTAGGTTTATATGTTTTATGGTGGTCTAAAATGCTATTCGATCGGTTCGTAAACGTTTTTTCCGTCTTCCACATGAGTAAGAGCGTACTTATGCAAGGGCTCTGTATTTTCATCAAACGTCACGGTACCGGAAGCAATGACTCGACCTTTAATGTTCGCGAACTCGTTTCTAATGCACTCATTGTCATAGCCACACTTGACATAAAATTCAGCAAAGAGTTTGATGGCATCGTAGGATTCGGCCGTATATGACCAATCGATCGGAGAGTCACCAAATCGCTTTGTGTATTCTTCATGGAAGTTTTTTGTTACAGGACTTGCATCAATATCCACATGTTGTGTCACGGCCCAAGTCTATGATGGCTTACGTGGCATCCAAACTGCCCGCGAACGAACCTTGAAGATCATGAAGAAGGGAGATGAAATGTGGGTCATTGGCATCTCCCAAACGGCTTACCAAGGGCTTCTTGCTTACTTTGAAGACTTTCATCGAAGACGATATGGAAAAGGAATCAAATGCCGCTATCTATATAATGAGCATGCGCGTAAACCCGTTGGAGAGAAATCCGCTACCTATCCTTTGAGTGAAGTCCGTTATATTCCTGAAGGGATGGTTACTCCTGGGTGGATTGAGATCTATGCCGATACGGTGACGATTGGGCTCAACAAAGGACGGTCGTTTTCTGTTGTCATTCAGAATCAAGAGGTTGCGAATAGCTTTAAGATTTATGCCAAGTTGTTGTGGAGTTTTTGGAAGCCCTAAAAAACGAAATCTTTAAATATATTACAAATATTACATGTAAAACATGAGCGATGTGACTATTTCAGTACGGGTGGACAAGCAAATTCATGAGCAGATGAAGCGCTATGAAGAAATCAACTGGAGTGCTATGCTTAGACAGTCTATCGACCGTACCCTACAGGACTTGGAAAAAATAGATAAAAGAAAAGCTTTGTCTGCACTTAAGATTGCGGAATACTTACGTAAGGAAAAAGCTTTCAGTAAGGGAAAAAGCAGTGTGGAGCTAATACGAGAATGGCGAGAGAAAAGGCGGTAATCGACGCGTGTGTTCTTGTGAAGATGTTTGCGGAAGAAGCTGATACGAACAAGGCCTTGTTGTTGGTGAAAAGACATATAGATGGAAACACTCTACTCATCGTGCCAGATATTGCTTTTGCAGAAGTCCTAAATGCGCTCAAATACAAGGGTGCATCCATAGAACAATTAAGAGAAACCAATAAGGCTTTGTGGCTATTCCAACTTAGTGTAGAGAAGATCAATCCATCCATTTTAGAAAAGGCGGTTTCATTTTCCTGCAAACATGATCTAACTATTTATGATGCTATTTATGCAGCCCTAAGCGAATTATACGACACTGTTCTCATTACGGCTGATGAAGCGTTGGCTAAAGTTCCACGCGCAGTATTACTAAGAAATTTTTAATCGATCTCCATTATGCAACAAGTGAATCTTGTCTTCTTTGTAATTCATTTCGAGCGCTAAGGCTTTCAAGGCTTCCAACATGAAGGGCTCGCCATGCGTGGGGATGACATGCTCTGGCTTGACCAAGTTGATGAGTTCCCGGTGATCTTCCCGGTAGGCATGACCGGAAACGTGCACGTCTGTGAAGAGACGCACTTTTTTTGTTTTTAACGCAGCGTCTAACTTCGCTCGGTTTTCCTGATTGACCGGCGTTGGGATGACCCTGCAAGAGAAGACTACATGATCCTCCTCTCTAAATTTGTATAACCCTTGATAGACCATACGACTTAAAATGGCGTTCGGCTCTCCTTGATGACCCGTTACAACTAAGAGATGGTCTTCTGGCTTCTTCAAGCGTTCGAAAAACTTACGCGCCATACTGCCATACTTCACGAACTCGACTTGCTTGCTAAACGGTACAAAGCCCATGCGCTCTGCGGCTTCACAATACTTTGCAAGGCTGCGACCGATGAACACGATCTTTCTGTTTAGTTTTTGACCGATCTGGATGATGCTGTTTAACCGCGCAATGTGGCTGCCGAATGTCGTGACGATTACCGCCTTTCCAGTACTGTCTGTTCCTAGTAGTACATCTCGGAGCATTTCCCGAGCAATGCTCTCGCTTGGGGTTTTCCCCACGTAATGTGCGTACAACGAATCCAAGATCAATACTTTTACTGGAGCAATCTGCTTGAGCCGAGTGAAATTTGGCTTTTTACCTAACGTTGGAGCATTGTCAAACTTGAAATCATTTGCGTAAACCACGGTTCCATACGGAGTATGAACTGCAATGATCACGGTTTCTGGAATGCTGTGCGTTACACTGATGAACTCTACTGAAATTTTTTCCGAAATTTTGAACTTTGCATCCATTTGATGCGCAACCATCTCATTCTTTAAAGCCACTTTATCATCTGACACTAAAGTCTTTAAGACTTCGTGCGTGAAATGGGTGGCGTGAACTGGACACTTGAACTTACTTGCAAGCCAAGGAACGGCACCGACATGATCTAGATGGGCATGAGTTATTAGGATGGCTTTAACCTTGTCTTTCAAATCCCCTAAAATATTTATGTCTGGAGCGGCATGTTGCTCGATTAAGTACTTAGCCGACATTTGAAATTTAACATCCTCTCGCTCTTCTGAAGTTAGCTTTACGTACTCTTCCATCATCAAACCCATGTCAAGAATGACCACTTCATCGTCCACTTTTACAGCGATGCAATTACGGCCCACTTCATGAAAGCCGCCGATTGGAAGAATCTCTAAACCCATATATTACTCTTGGAGGGTAGGAATATAAAAAGGTTTGGGCTTGTGCTATTCAGATTCACGCAAAAACTTTAATTTTTGATCTCCTGAATGCGTTCAGTATATTACTTCTACAGCTATGCCTACCTTAATTTGAGCTGGTTCATCCAAAAACATAGAGTCCACATCTATATCTCCTTTTTCTGTAATGGAGAAAATCTTTGCAATCTGGTAAGCCTTTCGATCTAAGAAAACATCATTAAAACGGGCCAAGGATATACCCTCTCCGGGGTTTTCCTGATCTACGTCATTGCACGCAATTCCTGTTGCGAAATAAAATTGGTTGGCCAACTCATGCGCTAAGGCTGCCCTTGCCCCCAAGTCCAATGAACAGAACGTATCCCTCATACTTGCCCTAACTAATTTTCCCGCATGACGGTTTGCCCTCGCTTCATTTAATTGACTCAAGTATCGGTCTTTCTCTGAAGCCTCACCTGCACATGAATCTGCAAAAACTCTTTCTAAATTTATCACTTCATCTTCATCCCGCAGGTATCTCTCTAATAGATGCATATTGGGGTTGATGTATTGGCCTGAACCATCTTTTAAATGACCAAACATCAAATCGAAAAATAGATCCTGATCTGCATGCAACTCATCACCCAAAACAGATTTTAAACGCAATAAGCCCTGAATGCTTTCAGCACTCATTGTACACCATATGTTGGACTCATTGTATCCTTCTAAGAAACTTCGTGTACTACGGAACGTATCTAAGTCTCTATAAACTAAGCTTACCAAAGAAAGAGGTTGATCCTCAAAACGTTTAGGTTCTGGTTCGTATCTTTGTGATTGGTCCCAAACTCTCCTTTCTTCTGCTGCTAGCTCTTCCAACTCCTTGAACATAATTTCTCTATTTCCCGCCCCAATGGACCTATCCTTTTGCATGCGATCATACTGCTTTAACACTTCCAAGCGTCTTCCTTCTTGAGTAGGCGGTTCGTGTTTAAGCCAGTGCAGACCTATAACGGCGTCCTCTGCATAACTTGGAAGATGCCTCTCTGTGAGTTCATTCTCAGAACCGTAGAACCATAAATCGCTTAAAAACCTCAACAAAGGTTTTGCTGGATCCTCTACTGAAACCCGACTCAGTTCATATAACGTATCAGCCATCTCTCCAATTTCTAGTTGGTGATCTGCAGTCCGATGAACAATCCTTCCCTCATACGCTTCTATGGCCTCAACTCGATCACTTAAACCCAATGCAGGGATTGCTCTCCATTTGAGCGTGTCTGCCATCGCTCGGACCAAGCCACGGCTTGCCCGAATTTCATCCTTTCGAATTAGACTCCGCGTGTAGTCCCGAGCCTCTTTTGCTTCACCCTCTTGTAACACTCCATCTTCCAACCAACCATCCACTTTTCGCCCCCATTCCTTCAACAAATTCCAGAGCTTAACAACTACAATGCTGTCTTGTTCAGGTTTCAACTTCAAGACATCGTATATTTCATCTACCACTGCCCTCATTGTGGGGAAAGGTTTGGTAAATAATTGACGCGTGTTGATGTCCAAACCATGAGCCGTATACTGATCGACTACTCTTGCCTCTCTCTCGCTGTTTATTGCTGTCGCGGCGATGTCCACCAGGTCCCTTGCGAACAATAACGTTTCTGGATCTGAACTTTGTTTTCCATTGTAAACAATCAATAGATGATAAGCATCTGCTCCTTTATCCATTGTTACTGAATTCTTATCTACTCCTCCTAGGGCACTATTTTCCCATAAGTAGATCGACACCCCCTCACTCTTCTCCCATTTTTTTGAAAGACTGTCTTCAACCAGCCGGATCTCCTGCCCTCCAACACCTATGTTTATAACCGTCTCTAGATTTACTGTTTGCTGGTTCCTATCTGGATCAAACCGGCTGACTTGTCCAGGATCTAAACGTACCTCTCCTGATCCTTTATGGATTACTTCTGCTCTCCAAACCCCCATGATGCCCTCTAGCGTGGGATCAAAAGGTCCAAGATGAAAGCTTCTTGTTTGCATAAGAAAAAGAGTCAGACCGACGTTTATAAACATGACCCCCCTTCCCCCCTCTAGGTTTTGTTTTTTTATCCAAAAACATAAATATCAGTGCCTCCTCTCTTTAGCGAGGTGATTGGAATATGATGTGCAACAAATGTATGGGATTCTGTGGATGGCTAACGCTGATTATCGGCGTATTGTTCCTGCTCCGAGACTTTAACGTCTGGAACTTCTGGAACATCCAATGGTGGACGGTCATGTTCATCTTTATGGGGCTCTGCCACTTAGGTATGAGAAGCTGCCCAGACTGCTGCAAAGCCGCTGGAAGAAAACGGTAAACTTATTTTTTCTTTTTTATTATCTTTCTTTTTACGAAGCACTTCGTATTTTTTTAATAAGTTCGCTTATGATCTGTTCCTTTTTTTGGTAAGAAAGCGAAAAAAGCAATCCTTTTACGCGCCTGAAAGAAACCATAAAGATATAGTTGATTTTTATTACACTTTCTTTAACCGTCCCTTCTTTTATAGAAAGAGGGATGCCTCTCATACGTGTATTGCTTGTAATTGAAGCAACCACGATGTTACCTAGGTCTTCAAATAATACTACAGCAGGTCTGAATTTTTCCTGCTCTAGATCGATGAACGGTATCTGCGCTAAAACGACATCACCTAACTTGAACATGATCCCACACTTCATCGTATTTATTATCCCAGATCTCTCTCATTTTCTCTTGCTGAATTCTCATAAGAAACGAGTCCTTTCCTTTGACCTTTTTAAATATTTTACACATTTCTCGTAGCAAGTCGTCATACGTTTGACTATCTGCCTTCACTTTCTTAAGCTCTTTAACCAAGCTCTTTTTTACCTGGATACTTGTCATATCGTTCATATTTTGAGATAAGCTTTCTGTCTATATAAAGGTTCTCCAAGAAAAATCGGAGAAATTATGGAGATTATGGAGTAATTATGGCTGGAGCGGAACATAAAACAATACAAGCGTACAAAAATGTAAATGCGGGCACACAAAAATGCTACGCATTTTTGAACCCGCAGAGGAAAAAACTGCGGGCGTCAGGATTCGAACCTGAGTAGGCACTAAGCCAACAGATGGCTCATACGAGCACTTCATCGACCTTTGGAAAGGCCTCATCACTCAAAACTTGAGTAAGGACTCATTTAGCACCTAAGTGCCAAACAAACTGCCCCGTTTGGCCACTCCGGCACGCCCGCGATAGGCTAATGGTGTCGAAGAGTGTTTTTAAAGGTTTCTTGATATGTTTAAATATCAGCCTCCATTCCGGATTTCTAATGAAATTGACCGAATGCTTGGAGCAAGAATATCAACGACGCATGCAAGCGGTAAAGGGCGTGAGAGAATTGTTTGACATTGCTGTTCAAAGAGCTCTGGTGGAGCATGCCAAGCGTGAAAGCGTGCCTTATTATGAATCTGAGAAATTACCTTCCCCATCCCTTCCTGAAGTAGCATCCATGGAGACGTTATTTGAGGAGATCGAATCGGAAGATGTTCTTCCGGAAAGTTTAGATGATGCGGTTCTTGGGTCACAAGCAGCCAGTCATTATAGCCGAGTGGGGCATATGGCAGACTATGCACAGGAAGATCTACAAGAACTTGCTCGGTTGGAAAAAAATGCTTTGTTCAAATTGGAATTATTCTTTAAACTAGGCCCTGAAGACCTTACTACTTCCTTTGTACGTGGCCTTTTAGGTAGTATGCAAGAACTTTCTGCTCAACGACAATTCGATAAACTTTTACAAAGTTATTTTGTTAGGCTTTCCACGTTAGTGGACAACTTATATGACGTGGTAGCAAATTTCCATGGAATCCCGCTGGTAGGGCATGACCACCGACGTCACCAGATTCATGACACTCTGCTTAAAACAAATATTCCATTGCGAAATCATCTTCGCAGTCACTTTTACTTTTCAGACACCTCTCGTAAAATAAACGCCCTGCGCAATCAATTTGTACATGCAGAGCCTGACTTTGATATTTTCTATGACCGAGATCGGACTCCTTTGGAACCTCCTAGATTCCTTATTACCATAGAAGCTCTAAAACATCCTTTTTTTGATTATGTGGCAGGACTTTACGTCGACACCTTAAATCGTAGCGGAGAAGCCATGAGCATTTTATTAGCTGAACCTAGGCCTGCAGCTCGACGAACTAGTTCTATTTAATTTTCCCCAACCTTTAAATAAGTCCTCTCATTTCCCCTCTTTATGAGAATATTTTGGGTGTTACTTATTGTTTCTGTCTTCTTACTGAGTGCTTGCGAAGAAAACCAACTCACTGGCAGCGTTGTCAATGAAGGAGCCTGCATAGATACTCATGAAGGTCTATACGACAACCCCTCCTGCAACTTAAACTGCAAAGCCGGCCAAAGCTGTCAATCCACCCTTGTTGAGGGCAAGTCCTGCTATGAATGCCATGACCTGGTTCAAACTCAAGACATTAGCTGCTGGAACGGAGCGATTTTAGCAGCTTCCACAACTCCTACCAATAAAACTCGATTTGCTCTTAATCAAACCAATGCAACTGGAATCCAACCATTCTGCGTAGATGATTGCCCACCTGACATGATCTGCAATCCCACTTGTAAGTGTGTTAAAGCACCACCCCCCAAGATTACCTGTGATAAAGTCAAACAAAAAGCCAATGGACAACCTCTTTTTGCCAATAAAAACTGCGATGGAAAATGCCCACCCCAACTTTGCAAGGCCTATAATATCCCTGGAACTCAACCGGCTCTTATTTGCTATGCCTGCGTCCAACCTGAGTGCCCGCCTCCTACCATGCGCTTGCGAGATTGTCAAATTACCTGTGGCCGAGGCTATCAATGCGTACCCCGCCTAGCTGTAGGCGGACAAGCCTGTTACAGCTGCGATCCATTTTCAGACACTCCCCAGGAAAAAATAGACACCCAACTCGACTCTGAAAAACTCACTCAAGAAGACACGACTGTAGAGACCAGTGGCGCTCGCGAACAAGCCGTTGATTGCAACTCCTACTGCGCCAAACAAAGCATGAGCCCTAGCTTACCTGACTACTCCAGCTACCTTCGAAGCTATCTTACTCCTTACTCCTGTGTTAGCAGTGCTCGCATCGGCATCCGAACGACTAGCTATGCGAATTGCAAGTGCTACCCCAACCAACCTGAAGTGACGCTTGACCGAACCCCACCCATTTGCAAAGGAACTCCCTGTGGAGATGTTCCTTGCGGACAAAGTAAAGACTGCAGCTGCGGAGAACGATGCACCACTCATGTTTCTTGCGATTGGGGAGGCTGGCAGATTGGAGCCCAAAGTGCCACGCCGATTGTGGGAAGCAGATCTGATTAAAATGATTCCCACCCTAGACTCAATTCGTTGCGGCATCTCTAGGTACCCTGTTATTCGCAGCGGAGATCTTCCTTCCGAACTTTGCAGGACTGACCCCTCTATTTTACCTGCAGGTAATTGGCTTTTGGAAGTATTTGATTCACTTGTTCGCCCAGACTCCGTGCAAGCCATTCAACGCAATACCGATTTTGTTTTTAATCAATACTTAATTGGACGTAATCCTGCAGACACTCGTGAAGTAGTTCTGAATGCGACTTCCGTGTATACAGAATTGCTCGTTCTTTTTGCACCCCTATTTATGACGAGCATTCAGCTCGGGTGTGCTTTAACCCCTCCAGGCCACTCTCCTACTTTAGATCACCTCCTTTGGAAAAAACCTAGACGCTTTGCTACATTTCTTGGTAGAGCTAAACCACAACCACCAAACCCCTCCTATGATTTTATTGTATCCTTAACTGAATCTACTCTAGATAATACATTTTCCTTAAACCTTGATAACCCTTCATGTGAACAAGAAGCCCAAGAAATATACGAATCTCTTCAACAGAAACGCGCTTCTTATTTAGAACGACTTGCAGCTGGACGTACTGCTTAATTCCATCATTTTAAAATAGATATAATTTCAATTCAACTCTTTCAATCGTGCTTCCACACTGCTGAGTGCCGATTCCAATTCTGCTAACGAAAGATCATCTTTCTTTCCTTTCGGCTCTCTACCCATTCTTGCACCTGGATTGATTTGATCTGGACTCTCTACGGCTTCAATGATCTCTTCAGGGATTTCCCGGTCGATTTCCTTGTAACCATGCTCTGCGATGAACTCCTTCATCCCTTTCGCTTTTTGCGTTACGGCCCTTGCATCAGGCAAAAGGCGCTCGAGCTCCTCGATGGAGTGTTGTGGCAAGAGCTCATCTAACTTTGCGAAGAGCCAATTCAACTCGTCAAAATGATTCTTAAGCATTGTGATGGTCTTTGTTTTTTCCTCACGCAACTTCATGATGGAATAATATCCGCGAAGAACACTGATTACAGACTTACTGGACTCTAACAAAAACTTCCTGGTTTCCTCAGGGCTCTTTACCCTTGTGAAAAAAATGTTTGCGTCTGCCATGTTTATTCCGACAATAGTTCATTGATGTACTCAATCTTCTTCGAAACATCATTTAAGTTAGCCGTCCAAGCAATGATCTGCTCATCCTCATCGTGTTTCAACCGCTTTAACCTGGCTAAGGTTTCCCGGACATCATCTAGTTTTTTATTGATCACATTCATAATCGACAAAATCTCCTTGTATTCTTCGATTTTGACAAATACTGGCGTTTCTCCCATGGTCCTTCACCTCACCCTCTCTCAAACAACTGATGATCAATTTTTATTAAGTCTTCATGAATATTATTCAACTGTTGAAACATTTTCTTATATAACTTATCTTCTTCGATGTTTTCTGTACTGTACTTTAAGAACAAAGCATTGGTTCGCCTTAAATCCTCATGCATGGTCACCATGTTCTCCAAGAAAAACTTGTAACTTTCCGCTTCCACGAAAAGCTCTCCATTGATCTTTGTGACTTTAAACCGACGAACTTTACGATCAGACCCCATCAATTCCGAGCCCATGTCTGCCGGGGAATCATAACGCCCATGCTCTACGATGGGTTCTGGCATTATTTCCTCTTGCGGTGAGACGATCTCATCGAACTCTTGAGCAGAAAACTCCGGCAATTTTTCCTTCTTCTCCTGGGCTAAGGTAAGACTTTCAGGTATATCCAGCGCTAAGTCGAACGAGTCCTCTTCTTTCATTTCATGATCGGGCGGCCGGGGAATGTCCTGAATCGGCAGTTGCCTAGACAACTCACTTAAGTTCGCCATTTCCGGCATGGGAGACTCTTCCATCGGAGCTGGAGCTTCCTCCAACAACTCTTCATGCTGTGCTTGAACAGGACTCCCTAGAGGCATGCCCTGAGGAGTGGGTTCTGGAATGGGTGTTGCTTTCGGCTCCTCCTCTAATGGCGAACGGGTGAGATGCTCAAACGGAAAATCATCCTGAGGCTTGCTCAGATCTGAAGAAGCCTTACTCCCTAAAAGGGCTGCTGCATCTACCAGCGGAGAGGCACTCACTGGAGCGCTTGTGACTGGACTCATCTGAGGGGCGGGTAAAGGCTCAGCTATTTTAACCTCTTCCTTCTTCTTCCCAAAACCCAAAAAACTCATATTTACCTCTTTTAGCCTTCCAGCTGTTTATAAAGGTCTACATAACTGGAGGACTTATTAAATTTTCTTATTTAGAGCTCTCTTTAACCAATTAGGCTGTGATCATTGTTTATCCTTAGCAATAAAGCTGTAGTATTTGCTTTCGAAACCTAACCTCCACCTAGGATCCTCTGGGAAAGTATGATGAAGGGCTTTACAGATTTTCTCTGCCTCTTCGTTTGCCTTTCTTTCAGCTTCATCATCTAGCTGAGTGATCTTCCTGTAGCCCTCTTTTGAAAGGCGTTCGTATAAGGCCAGCAAAATTCCTCCGCAAATGGGTATCCCACTTATCGAAGAACGAGCTTTGTCAATCATACCGATCTTTTCTAGCAAAGGTACCCAACTTGCCATTTTTTTCCTTTTTTCCCTTAGTCTACTCCCTGCTAGATTACGCAACTCTCTTTCCGTATAGACCATTACTGCTTTTGGCTTCAACTTATATTTCATAAGTCTTTTTTTGATGCATGTGGGAATGATCTTCTTTCTTACCACTTCTTCTAGGTCTTCATCCTGCTCTTTATTCATTGTTTTCAATGCTTGCTCGTATACCCTCCAATCAATTATTTTTGGCACCTCTTTAAATTCTGGTAGTTTACATAGAGGTGTTGTTGTCCCACATTTTTTTCTTCTACCATAATGAGTAATCACTAATTCTTTACCCCCTTCCTGATAGAATCGGAGCTTTCTTGCAAAATCCAAATCATTCACTAGGATCGCTAGAGTTCCCTCTAACTTTAATGCATCTTTTATAGAGTCAAGTTGAGTCTCTTTAATTTTTTCCCCAATAGTGAAATGGCCAGCAAACACTATCTGTTGCATATTCCTTGTATTTGGTTCCTTTTATTTATACCTTTGCACAAGAATCTGCCTATTTCGACACAGCATAAAGCGGAAAATGTACAGCCGCAGAAGCTGCACCTAGCAGAGCCACATGAGGTTCGGTTACCAAGAACAAAGGCACTTCCTTTAACAACTGAGACTTATCCGAACCCAGCTCAAAATCCATGACAAAACCATTCCGCGTGAACACATCTGGATGATGCTGAGCAATACCTCCTGTGATGTACAAACCCCCCACCGGCAAAAACTCCAAGGCCTTATTCTGCGCACACTTAGCAAAGAAATACAAGAACAACTCGACTGATTTTTTACACGTAGGATCTGACTTGGAATGCTCCATGATCAAAGGAGGCTTATTTACCGTTCCGTCTACAGCTTTTGTCTTATCAGTCTCCTTAAAACCTCGCTGCTTCTTCAAAAAATTAAAGATCATAACCAAACCTGGTCCTGAGATGGCATGTTCGTATGTGACTGTTTTGACCTTCAACTCTTTCTGAACAAACTCTTCGAATTCTAATTCTAAAGGACTTTGTGTAGGTAAAGCAGCGTGGCCACCCTCACTTGGGCTTGGAACATACTTTTTT
>DATDWO010000059.1:0-29158 GCA_035289665.1 Candidatus Nanoarchaeia archaeon | reverse complement strand
TCATATCTTCGGTGTAGATCTGGTACACGTGGTTCTCCATCATCGTCGCCACAATGAGGGCATCCCAGAAGGAAATAGTGTTTTGTTGTTGGAGTCGAAGAGCTTGGGTGAGGGTAGAAAGTCTATAAGAGTAAATGATCCATGTCGGGAGTTGGAATAAGGTGAGGATTTCGATGGTTTCTTCTTGAGTGTAGGGTTTAGCGAGTTTATGGGTGAGGGTTCGAGAAAGTTCAGCAAGGACTTGGTTGGAGATATGGAATTTTTCTCGGCCTTGGGTAGCTTGCTGAAGAATCTTGTAGGCGATGGGCTGTTTTTCAGCTTCGGCAAGGTCGAAGGCGTAGACAAGGATGTTAGTGTCTAGGAAGGTCTCGATCATAGAGGTCATCTCGTGTTTTGTATAGTTTTTTCCCTAGGTGGCGAGGCATTTTCTCAAGGATTTCGAGCGCGTGTTTGCGCAATTTCTCTTCCTCATTCTTGCTCAGATTCCTCTCTACCGCTTCCGCAATGGTCTTCGCTATGGCTCCTTTCATTTTGCCGTATTTCTCCTTGGCCAGCTTCCGTAGCTTGGCTTCATCCTCGTCTTTGAGGCTGATCGTCAGTACGCCCATGTATTTACGTAAATAATTTGTTTATTTAAATATATCGCTATTTACGTAAATGGGTCAGTCTTTTTTAGGAATAGGTTACTAACAAAAATTTCGTGGTCTAAAGCCTCGTGCTTTAGGACGAAATTTTTGGAAGTTCCAAAAATCCGCCTGCCAAGGCGAGGAGCGTAAAGTCAGGAACTCGAGAAAAGCGAGTTCCTGGGATGAACAATTGTGATTGTTCATAGCTCCGAGCGGCGGATTTTTGTTACTCTTCAAAAAGGTAATCCAAGAATTTTCGAAGGTCTTACGTCAAATTCGTTTAATTTTCGGTTCAGCCGGAGATTATTCCCTCCCAATCATATCCGCCGTTCCCGCTCCTAAGATGGCTGGGATGCTGGTCACAGCAACCTGCTTATACAACAGTCCTAAGTTATGAATATCAACGAGGTTGAAAAGAAACAGCACGACCAAGGTCACCCCGATGCAAGTGACATAAATCACAGTCACTCGTATAGGAAGGAAGTTCATGAATTTAATCTCGCGCACATCTCGAAAGCCAGTTTTGTAAATGAATAAGAACCCTATGATATAAGAAAGTATATACAAGAGAGTGGCACGGCTGTAGCCAATATTTTCCGCAACTTCTCTTACGTAGGTAAAAGTGAAGTGGGCAGCTACTCCCACGAATGCCCCAATCAAGCCTTTGGTGATGTCTCTCATCGTGATACGGGCAAGGGGTTTGTCGGTTAGTTTCTTTTCAATGTCTGAAGTCATGGATTCGATCTTTTTCTGTTCTTCTAGGAGTTGGGCTTCTTCTTGTTCGATCTTATTTTCTTGAGTGAGGATGTTTTTTTCTTCTTGTTCAATGCGTTCTTCCTCTCGTTCTAGCCGATCCTCTCGTTCGCGGATCTTTTTGAGCACTTT
Organism: Candidatus Nanoarchaeia archaeon; assembly: GCA_035289665.1. Taxonomy (GTDB): domain Archaea; phylum Nanobdellota; class Nanobdellia; order Woesearchaeales; family SM23-78; genus JBBSWA01. Next base: position 27,647 of record DATDWO010000059.1, on the reverse strand, counting down.
TCGAGCCATGCTTCATTTCCAGTTGACTTAGTTTTTAATGCTTTCGCAGGGCCGCATCCTTCCTTGTTTTTAGGGATAGGCTTATAAATCTCTTTTAGCTTCTCCTTTATCATGCCAAACATAATCCCTGTTCCAGGGCGTTCTAGGAACATATGGACGTTGGACAGCTCTCTATATGTGGATGATGCCGTGCGTTTCGTCGCCGTTCAAGGTGTTCGTGGTCAAGGAGCAATAGAGCCTCACGACCATGGGGTAGAAAATCTAGTCGAGCTTATTTTTCTAGCAGATGGTAGCATATACGGTGGCCTGGACGATCCTCGCATCGTTAAAGCAGGGTGCTCAGCCGCAGTTCCAATCGGAGTCACGCATGGCGATTTAGGCATTCCGTCACGCGGCCAATGGCTTTCCGTAAAGGTTCATGGTTCGGCGCAGTACTTGGCGAAGCCTCAAGTGAAGGGTAAATCCATTGTTCACACCTTTGAAACAAGGGGTGGTTTGCTGGCCGTAGCGTTTTCAGATGCAGTGTATGATCTAGCTGATTTGCTAGTAGCAGCAAGAGAGGGATGTATTCCAACGAGCGCGCACATCATGGGGTTTCCTTTGGTGGATGTGAAGAAAAGGCCGGATAGCTATGAAGTGCCGCAAATAGGCCCCAAGATGGGAAGATACTTGGGCATTGAGCAAAGCAGATAAGCGCACATTCGTTTTCTCATTGTTCATAAGAAAATTATATAAAGGGCAGCCGACTGCTCAAGTTGGGGTGTATATAATTGTTACAGATTCCGTTGCCACAGATCAAGGAAAAAATTCTCACGTCCGGTTTAATTTCTAAAGAAGATCTCGACAAGAAGATCCAGGCCAAGCTCGACTCTCTATCTGGCCTCGTTTCAGAAGAAGGCGCTGCACATATCGTAGCGAACGAGCTCGGTATCAAGCTTTGGGATGCCTCAGCTAAGCTTCAGGTCAAGAATATCTTAGCCGGAATGCGCAACGTGGAAGTCACGGGAAAGATCACCGCAAAATACGAAGCAAGGGAATTCAAAACCGATAAGCGGGAAGGTCAGGTCGCTAGTTTTATGTTGGGCGATGAAACAGGTACCATCCGAACAGTATTGTGGAATAATTTAGTTTCTGAGTATCATGCGAAGATGAATCAAGGGGATGTGGTGAGGTTACTAGGAGCATATGCCAAGGACAATCAGGGGCGTCTAGAACTGCACATGAATGATCGCTCAAAGCTGCAGATCAATCCAGAGGGGGTTCAAGTCTCTGTTGTGGCTTCCTATACGGAGAAATCGGCTGTGAGAAAAGCGCTTAAGGAGCTAGCTGAAGGGGATCAGAACGTGGAAATTTTAGCCACCATCGTGCAGGTGTTCGAGCCTCGTTTCTTCGAAGTCTGTCCGGTTTGCAGTAAAAGAATGAAGTTAGAAGGGGATAAGTTCACTTGTCCCACGCATGCGACTTCTCAGCCAGATTACGCATATGTCATGAATCTCTTTTTAGACGATGGTTCGGATAATGTGCGTTGTGTTCTTTGGCGTGACCAGGTAAAGGAGCTTTTGGCCATTCCAGAAGAGCAGATTAAGGGTTTCCGTCAGGATCCAGCCAAGTTTGAGTCTTGGAAAACCGAGCTATTGGGTAACATGATCAAAATATCAGGGCGTGTAAATAAAAACACGGCTTTCGACCGTTTGGAGTTCGTGGCAAACAAAGTCACAAAAAACCCAAATCCGGATGAGGAAATCCAGCGTTTGAAAGAAACTTCAGCCAAGGCACAGGAAGACACTGAGGTCTCGTTGAAGGTTGAGGATGTTTAATTCTTAATGATACGGAAAACTATTTAAGGTCTATCTTCTCGTTTTAAATGCATGAAGCAAGATTGGCTGCTGGTAACTTTAGTTGCGCTAGTTGCGGCATTGGGTTTATTCTATCAGTCTGGCGTTCATAACCTAGCAGGTTTGGCGTCTCAGCAGCCACGTATACAGCAGGCCTTCCCAAACTGTATGGATACGGACCTTGGTTTTTATCCAGCTCAGCAAGGCTCCACGTATGATAAGTACGCTGACTACAATAATTTCAGGGAGGATTACTGTTCAAACCAAAATACATTGGTAGAATATTTCTGTGATGAGTATGGAATCAATTCAGAGGAAGTTGCTTGCCTCTGCCAGAATGGGGTTTGTTTAGCGTCTTAAGACTGATTTTCATACTAAGGTTTGCAGCAGGATAGGAGGTAATGAACATACTCATGAGCAAGGGTTTCTCGGTCAACCGCGATAACGGTGTTTGAAAAGAAGTTATATGTTCCTAACACTTGTTCATGATTTCTGGCTAAGCGCTGGTCAGGGTATTCATTTTTAGAGGGGGGGAATGGAAAACTCGTTGGCTCTTTCTTCAAGGTGAGTGGCTTTCAAAGCTTTATTCCAGGCATATTCTATATCTGATTCTTTGAAGGATCCTGCGTAGCTAGTCGCCGCGATCAAGCCAGCAACAATAAAATTAAGGGTGTGTTTCATAAGTGGTAAACTGAGCAAGGGTTATTGGGATGGATTGGCCAAGTAAGTTTTCCAGTTGAGATAGTCGAATGCTTCTTTCAGGCTGTCCATCTTCTTCGTTTTCATCCAGTCGGACCTCATAGTGGACATGGGGCCCAGTGGTTCTTCGGTAGGTTGCATCCAATTCTCCATTTTGTGCTTGCAGAAGATCTTCTAAAGTGTAGTCGGGTTCAGTCCATTGAAGGGCTTGTTGATGGGTGGTTTTGTATTTAAGCCGTGTCTTTAGAGTTTCTAGGTGGGTTTCATATGCTTTAATTTTTTGTTCAGCGCAGTGTCGGATTTCTCGAGCGTGGATGGCTTCGTAGATTAAAAGTTGTTCTTCGGTAATCTCGCCGGGTTGGTTGAAGGCTTCGAGCCAGTGTCCTTTAGGTAAATCAAGAGGTTTAGAAGGTTCGGGTGGGTTTTTCATCAGTGTGCTTGCATCCCCACACCTAAGAAGGAGTAAGGCGTCTTTTTAAATATTGTGCCTTTTACCCATTTATAAGTGGTGATTTAAAAGAATTATGGCTCAGGATAAGCTTTATATCCTTCAGTCCATTTAGAGGGGGATGCGCTTTGAAGAGGAGTGGTTGGTTCATATAAGGAAAAAGAAGGGCTTGGAAGGCTTAGGCGTTTCGTTTACAGCTCGGCTCTTGAAGGAGTGTTTGCAAAACAATCACTCAGTCCAGGATAAGATGGCCAAGAGTCATACTTGGGCCGAGTTCGAGCGCAGTGCAGAGTGCAAGGCCATTACAAAAGAGGTTCGCAGTCGTTTAAGGGAAGTGTACGGGGTTTTCTGGGAGCATTCAAAGCAAGATAAACTGCTTCAGGCCTTGCTTCAGAACCCAACACCAGAAGCGCATAATAAGGTATTGGCCTTGCATACTTCCACAAAGGAGCGTTTACCTTTTTATGAAGAAGTGTACAAAAAGATTTTCGCCATTACAGGGAAGCCGAAAAAAATATTAGACTTGGCATGTGGTCTGAATCCGTTTTCATATCCTTATCTGGGTTGTAGTCCTGAGTACCTTGCAAGTGAACTTTGCGAGTCAGACGCAGCCTTTCTTCAGGCTTTTTTTGATGGTTTAAACATCCAAGGGCAGGCATTTGCATTTGACCTTCTTCAATTCAACAAAACGGAATGTACTGATTTTATCAAAAGTGATGTATGCTTCTTGTTCAAAGCACTGGATAGCCTAGAAGCAATCGATTGGGGATTTTCAGAAACATTATTGCCTAATCTTCCCGCAACGTGGTTGGTGGTGTCTTTCTCGACGAGGAGCCTGGGGGGCAAGAAAGAAATAAAAAAAGAAAAAAGAAAGTGGTTTGAGCGAATCTTGGAAAAGAATCATTGGACGTACAAGACATTCGAAGTTGCCAATGAATGTTTTTATGTGATAAAAAAGAATTGAGATTCGTTATTATTGGCTGATTGTGAAAAAGAGTAACATATTTATAGTAGTTATTCGTTTTCGGTATTAAAAAGGGGTGAATATTTGTTCACAGTGAATAACTGCGAACACCGAAAAAGACACAGTTTTGCTGTGTAGTTTTTGGTTTGTTCACGGTTGCAGGTCGTGAACTACAAAAATGATACTGCTTGCAGTAATCGTTTTTGATGTTCCCCGTTCCTAGGGGGTGTAGGATATGATTGTAAAAGATGAATTTTTAAGTAGGTTGAGACGATATTTTAATTTGAATTTGTACGAGGTTAAGATATGGACGGCTCTTCTCAGCCGTGGAGTCTCTACAGCAGGAGAACTATCAGACATTGCAAATGTCCCTCGAAGTCGAAGCTACGACATCTTAGAGTCTTTAGAGAAAAAGGGCTTCGTTGTGATGAAGCTCGGTAAGCCGATTAAGTACATCACGGTATCGCCCAAAGAAGTGGTAGAGCGGGTAAAAAAGAATGTCAGGATAGATGCAGATGAGTCCATCAAGCGCTTGGAAAACCTCAAGAACACGGAGATTCTGGGTGAATTGAGCAACTTGCACACGCAAGGGGTAGAGCTCGTGGATCCGACCGATCTTACCGGTTCGTTAAAAGGGCGTCATAACCTATACAACCACATGGAGCTCACCATATCAGGTGCAGAAAAAACAGTGACGATCATGACGACTTCGAATGGGTTTTTGCGTAAAGTCGAAGCCTTGTTGCCTGTTTTTGAGAAGATCGCTAAGCGCGGCGTCAAAATTCGCCTTGCAGCGCCCATGTCAAAGGAAACCCAGGCAGCCGCGAAGCTGGTGGGTAAGGTCGCCGAAGTCCGTCATACAGACAGTAAATCGCGTTTCTGTGTCGTGGATGGCAAGGAGCTCATCTTCATGTTGATGGATGACAAAGAAGTCCATCCGACGTACGACATCGGGATCTGGATCAACACGCCGTTCTTCTCCAATGCCTTAGAAGAACTCTTCGAGCTGGCCTGGAAGGAAATGAAGAAGGTTAAAGCGTAAATTTTTCTTCTTTTTCTATACCTATATTTTTATCTTATTCTCTTTTCCTATTCTAAGGGGTTGAGGGATTTTCGAGAAGGCTTCTTGGGCGTTTTGGAGGAGTTTATAAGGGTTCCTGGCAGCAGCAACTTCATCAGTTAAGCCCTCAAGCGAAGAGTCTTTGTAGCTGGCGTAGTGAACAAGGCTGTTTCGGGCGCGGTCATAGAGCATCGCAAGGGGATTTTGGACGCGGACGGAGACTTCAGTTCCAAAGACACGTTTTTCAAGGTCTCCAAATTTACCACGTAGGTAAGTAGCTCTTTCTTTGAGGAGGGTTTCTGCGTTTTGAATCCAGTAGGTGAGTAAGTTGTAGAGTTTGACAGAGTCGCTCATTAGTTGGGGAAAGAGAGGGTGGTTAAATACGTAAGGGTTGCTTATTGGTTCATCCAATCAACCAAAAATCCGGCCAATTCAGGTTGGGCAACCAACATGCTCGTTCCGTGTCCGGCTGCTTCGTACAGTTGGAGTTTTACGTTGCGATTTTCTGCGAGTTTTTTGGAGCTCTCGGCACTGTAAGCGTCATCTTCGCTGGTCACAATCAGTATTTTACCAGAGTACGGTTCTTGCTCAATATTAACGCCTCGGTAGTCAAGCCCTGGGCTGAGCAAAACGATTTTTTGTACATTGGGATCTTGCGCGGCGTATTTCAGCGCCAGGTTCGCCCCGATGCTCGCTCCAACGATATAAACAATCTTATTTTGAAAGTAGTCTCTCGCTGCTTTTACGTCATAAGTCATATCATTGAATCGGTCGGCGTCAAAGGACTCGTAGTGAATGCGTTGATTATTTTGTAAAATGCTTTCTCCGTGTCCGCGCAAGTCAATTGCTAGGACAGCATAACCCGTCTCTTGTAAGGTGTGGGCAAAACTTTGCCAGGATTGTCGGTTTTTGCCGAGCATATGGAGCAGAACAATTGCTTTTTGTTCATTGGAGGGGTAAAGAGTTCCGGTGAGGATTGCTCCATCTTGGGTTTCAAGTACTAGCGTTTGAGGGGCGAGAGAGGTCGTGGAGGAGCAGGGTTCAAACTCGCAGTTCAGGCCCGTGCGGCCCACACTGCTTCCGTCGGGGCAAACCTTGGCTTCGAGAGTGCAGGCCTGGGCAGGTTCTCCTGTGATGCCGGGTTGTTTGATGAAGCCGCTTTTTGTTTTTTCAGAGGTGGTTTCACAGCTGGTAAAAATGAGTAAGGTTAAGAAGAAAATAAGGATAAGCTTCATAAAAACATAAGGAGTGAAGAGAATATAAATGGTTTGTGGTTCCGATTTTGTCGGAAGAATGGCGAAAACAACGGAAAGAATACGATTTTTCTTCGAAAAGCTTTATTAAGCGAGTAAGCTTCTCGTTTGTTATGAGAAAGAAACAAGAGGAGTGGTTTGGGAACATGAACAGAGCTTCTTTACGCAGAATTTTCTATTTGGCTGCGGCTGTCGTAGGAATCATAGCGGGTGGAGCTGGAATTATAGGTCAGTTCAGCCGGGATCCCATTAATTGGATTTTAGGAGGTTTGTTCGTGCTTATTTTCTTCTTAGGGGTCTTTTTCTTTGGGTTGGCGTTTGGTGAGCCGAATGGGAATGCATATTAAAAAGAACATCTTGGATCTCAAATATCAGAGAAATTTGCAATTATTGAATATAATCACTATTTCTGTGTTAACCTATATAATCAGCGCAGGAATTTATCTTTTAACGAATAATTTTATTATACCTAGAAGAGCTTTAATCACATTGATTTGGTCTCTAGCTGTAACTTTGATCGTAGGCGGCTATGGTTTTATTTATTGCTGGAAAAAGTCTGTTTATAGAGGGCTTTGAATATCCTTGTTTTTAATCCATTTTCAAAGCCATCTATTAGGACTTTGAACACTATATTATGGGGTTATTCAAAGTCCTCTATATTCTTCAGGAGATTCGTAAATTGAGGGTCTAAATAACGGCTTTAATAATCGGTACGAAGATGAGGATTAAAAGCATGACGACTAGGAATAGGCTGGTCTTGGCCCAGAAATGGTTTCCTCTCTCTGCGCCAAAGAACTTGTGCAGGGCAAGTTGGGACATTCTTCCACCGTCGATGGGTCCAAGGGGCAGCAAGTTGGCCAGTCCGAGTCCTAGGCTGAGGATGTAGAGCCAGTTCAGGAATTCAACGAGCATGCCGAAGAGTCGGAAACCTAAGCTATCCTCGTTTGTATATCGTGTAGTGACGTGCACGCCAAGGTATCCTTTTTCTGGGTTTTCCTTTCGGCTGGTGGCTGTAACAGAATGTTGGTTGTTCTCGTTTCCAATGGTTACCGTGTCGCCTGGTTTTAAGTCTTGAAGAGCTTTGGTGAAGGCGCTGCTGTCTTTTATTTCTTGACCATTGACGTGGGTGTAGAGTTCGTCGACTTTCAGGCCTGCAGCTAGAGCAGGCATTCCTTCGTCTAGCGTGCTAAAGGCGATGCCCAGGGGGCTATAGAGTCGAGTAAAGGTTGGACCTACGATGCCGACAAATACAATAATAAGGAGGATGGCCGTGAGAACATTGCTAAAGGGTCCTGCTGCAAACAAGCTGTTTTGTATTTTAGCAGATTGTTTTCGTAGTTTCTTTTCGTCGGGTTCGACAAAGGCGCCGGGAATTGGGCCAAAAAGTACAAAACCTGAGCTTTTCACAGGGATGTTATAGGCTCTTGCAACAACGCCGTGGCTGAATTCATGGATGACAACCACAATAAATAGGCTGATGATGCCGTACCAGAAGGGTACAAAGATGGGGCTGCCGGGAATGGGCACGCCGGGTATGATGGGGGTGAAGGTTGCGGGGGCGCTAGGTATAAAGATCAATAAGTAGAGTCCATGCAGGATGAAATAGAGAATGACCAGCATGCCTAAGTAGCCGACGTAGATGCCTATGGTAGCCAGTTTTCGTACAAGAACGGGGTGTCTTTTGGCGATTTTGTCCATCAAGCTGATGCCGAGTTTCGTTCGGTACAAAGCAATGATTTTGGCTTGGAATTGGAATTTTTTTCGATGATAGTAGATAAAGCCAATCAAGATTAAGTAGAAGAGTAGGATGTATTTGTATTGGGCTAAAGAACTTAAGAAGCTCATGGTCTTAATATACTGAATGGCTTTTTATGTCTTGTGCTGTTTTGAGCTACAAGTTCAAAAACAGGATGTTTTTATAAGTTATGGCGGTTTTGCCGGTTTTCCCAGTTATTTTTCAGTTTCATCGGAAATCTTCCGATTTTTGTCAAAGAAGCTTTTTGAAGGATTTCGAAAGTGTTCTGGAAGATGGTAAAAATGCATAGAATAGAAAGAGTTATACAAGTAGAAGATTTCTTGAAGATCATAGAACATATAGGAGAAGAACAGATTACAACCACAGGTCATACGTTTTTACTTTTAGAGGAAGGAGAGAGAAATGTATTTAAAGAAAGGGTGATTAAAGAGTTTATTCGGACAAAGGTTCCTGTATTGGTAGGCGTGCAGCGAAATGGGCTTTATGCGGTGTTTTATAGGAATGAAAAAGAGCTGCTTAAGCTGGTCATGGACATACGTCCAGATAGGATACAAGTGGTCACGTTTCATACAGAAGATCACCTTCCAAGGGTTTGAAAAATGGAAAAACAACTACTGAAGGGGGAGATGGATTATGATGATCAGTACGATATTCTGCTATTTAAGGCTGCAAATAGATTGTACCGGAAGAGTATAGAGTTAGATGACGTCGTTCTGCATTTCGATCCGGAGAATAGAATTATGGGAGTTCAGATATTTGACGCTTCCGAGTTCCTGAATCTTCCTAAAGAGGCTTTGTTAAAGATCCCACAGTGGGAGTTGAGAGCGGCCGTGAACGAAGGGAAAATTGAGATTCGGCTCACGTTAAAGGTGAAGGTAGGCAATGAAACCGTTAAGACAAATCCGATCATCATCCAGTCCCTTTCCGACTCCATCCCTGATTCCGAGTTAGTCTGTGAAATGGGTTAGAGTATGGATAGTGGTTATTTCATCATTCTTCGTGGTCCGTTGGGTTGTGGAAAGTCTACTATTGCTAGGAAGCTGGTTGATGTTCTCGATGCGGAATACGTTGACATGGATAAGGTTCTTCAAGAGCAAAGTTTAGATAAAGTCGATGAAAAAGAGGGTTGTATTCCTGCGAAGAATTTCATTAAAGCTAACAGTGTTATCATTCCTTGGGTAAAGGATAAGCTACAAAGTGGAAAAATCGTGGTATTAGATGCATGTTTCTATCATAAAGAAGTGATCAATGACCTCGTCCAGCGCTTGCCTTATCCACATTGCGGATTTACCTTGAAAGCTCCATTGGAGGTATGTATAGAAAGGGACAGTAAGCGAAAGAAATCGTATGGAGAGGGAGCCGCTACGGCAGTTCATAGTTTGGTTTCTAAGTTTGATTATGGAACCGTTATCGATGTGACTAAACCCCTGAATGAGGTAATGAAAGATATCTTAAGTTGTTTGCCAAGTGCTTCTAAGAAAAAATAAGCTTACTTCTTCCTTATCGTCCTTAATTTGCGTCCAGTGCATTTTCGGCAGCGTACTTCACCTTTGATGACGCGCAGGTTCTGAGCTCTAACTTTACTTTTGCATCTGCGGCATATGAAAATGTTTCGGATGATGCGGGTTTCAGCTTCAGGGAACTTTACCATAGTAATACCTTTATTTTATGGGAATGGGAGAGCTTTAAATAGCTTTCCTTTCCTCAGAAAGGAAAGTTCAACGCGCAGTGTTGTATCTTTCGGCAAGTTATGCGGAGGATTCAATCACAAACTTAATTCCATCCATTTCAGGTTTTAGTAAAACCTTTTCTCCAGCTTTGAGATGGTAGTTTTTGACGACTTCGTTGCTGAATCGGACGCCAATGCCGGTGCCGATGCGGACGAGTTTGACAGGTTTGCTCATTTGTTCTCGTAGGGTGGAAAGAGCATTTTTGAGCTTCTTATCTTGGGTTATGTTGAAGCCACATTTTTCGCAGTGTAAGGAGTCGACGCTTATTCCGTATCCAACGTCAAACTGTACTTTTTCCATTTCCGATTTGCATTGGGTGCATTTCATGTTCTTCACCTCTTTACTTTGAACGCGTTTATAACCCAAATAATGGGTTCGACAGGGTCTTTTTCAGCGTGGATTTCGATAACGTAGGTTTTGAATCGTTTGATGTAAGTCCAGCGTCTTTTGCCATGTTGTTTATTCGGGTGTACTTTATGTGGGGAGAGGATCGTGGTGATGACTAAGTCCCAGGGCACATCGCTGTGGTCGGCTACGTAGTGAGGGGTACGCTTTATGCTGATCTTCCCAATCTCCACAGCCACCAACTCCTAAGAATACTAAAAAGTATACTTATTTATATACTTTATGCTCTAAACTAAAATAGTTATTAATTTCTACTATAAAGTAATAAAGATAGTAAAATTTATAAAGGACATCTGCTTCATCCTTCTAAAATGGATCCGAACCAGCTTCAAGTTCCTACCATTCTCAATGGTAAGGAATTCTATGCCAATACCAAGGAAGAAGCATTAGAGGCCTGTGAGAAAGAAGATCATTCGGCCATTTTCATGCCCCAGTTGGCAGATGCTCGAATCCGAGTACAGAAAGGATCAAGATTTTGGCAAACCTTTGTCCATACGCCTAGCATACGGGCGACCGGCCGAACAAAGGCTGGCACAGCAGTAGTCATATACGCGCATGTTCCTAATTACCTTTCATCTTCGGTTAATATAAAAAAGGCTAAAGAGCTGGGTTTGGTCAATTATGCGGGAAGATTGCCGCAAAAAGAGTTTCAGCGGTTGGTGGACCTGGATGGTTTTTCGTCAGAAAATGGCGACCAATTGGTTTGGACAGTAGGTCATGATGTTCTTAAAAATGCCTCTTCAGAAGTAATCAAGGTCAAGAATGCGTTGAAGCATCCTCAGACCATTCCTTTCTTAGGAGGTCAGGAAAGGGCAGAGCAGTACTTAGAAGCGCATGAAAGAATCTATGGAAGTAATATAGGAATTTGGCATTCCGATGATTTAAGGGGGGATGTTCCCTTAGGGCGTTTGTTGGCTTTAGGCGGCAGCAGCAGCGGTTTGTATGGCAACTACGACCTCAACAGCGGCGCGCGTTTTGTTGGGGTACCCAAGGTCGCCGAAGGCGCCGCGCAAAAAACAGCTCCATGTTTGGAGCAGCTTCTTAGGTTATCAGCAGATTTCGTTCCAAATGCAGCGAGACTCGAATTTGATGCCCGCTTAGCGGCATTGTACAAATAAGTTTATAAATAATCTTTCTAAGGAGAGGGTTTGTCCTGGTATAGTTCCTGATGAAATCAGGAATGATGCTTGGGCTACACGCCTTTTTACCAAGGCCTGAATGGGTTATAAAATTCAACTGCAACACTGAGTAAGCAATGAAAAGATGAAGCAGTGGTGTTTATAAGGGTAAAAAGGCTACGTTCGCGGGCGTTTGTTGGCTTTAGGCGACAACAACAACGGTTTGAATGGCAACAACAACCTCAACAACAACGCGCGTTTTGTTGGAATAACCCAGCATGACCAGGACATTTTATGAAGACGTATAAATCTCTCTGGGACAAGCTTTGTTCGTATGATAACCTGTTCTTAGCATATAAGAAGGCAAGGCAGCATAAGACAAAAAAGCCGTATGTGCTGGAATTTGAGAAGAATCTGAAGGACAACCTTTTACAGCTAAGGATAGAGTTGTTGTTTCATATCTATAAGCCAAGGCCTTTGAAGACCTTCATCCTCCGTGATCCTAAAACAAGAAAGATCAGCAAGTCTGATTTTAGGGATCGGGTGATTCATCATGCCCTTTGCAGGGTAATAGAGCCTCTTTTTGACAAGTCGTTCATTTACGATTCGTATGCAAACCGAAAGAAGAAGGGCACGTTGAAAGCGTTAAAAAGATTTGATAAGTTCAAGCGAAAAGTAACCAGGAACAATAGAAGAGCTGCTTTTGTGTTGAAGGCTGACTTGAAGCATTATTTCGACACAGTCGACCAAAAGATACTTATTGGCTTGATCAAGAAAAGAATAAGCGATCCACGAGTAGTGTGGCTGGTCACGCAGATTTTAGATAACCACCATGTGAAACAAAGAGGGAAGGGAATGCCTCTTGGGAACTTGATGTCTCAGTTTTTTGCAAATGTTTACCTCAACGAGCTCGATCAGTTTGTCAAGCATGGCTTGAGGGCTAGGTACTACTTGAGGTATGTGGATGATTTTGTGATTCTTCATGCTAATCCCTCTATATTATCAGGTTATAAATGTAAGATCAATCAGTTCTTAGAAACAATTCAGTTGAACCTGCATCCAGACAAATCAAAAATAATGCCTTTGCCAAGAGGGATTGGTCTACTGGGGTTTAGGGTTTTTCCTTATCATAAATTGCCAGCGAAGCGAAATATTCGGAAGATGCAAAGAAGGATGTTAAGATACAGGGAGCTTTTGCTTGAGAAGAGGGTTTCTTATGATCAGGTTTATACCGGTCTGGAGGGGTGGTTGGCTTATGTCAAGAACGGAAATACGTATCGGTTCAGAAGTAGGTTTCTGGAACAATTTCAAGATGTGGTGGAAGGTCAGATTGCTGGCGTGGAGATTGGTCGGTGGTTAAAGGTGAAGTAAGCTATTAGATATTGTTCAAGCGGTTAGCCAGCGTTATTCAGGAGTCTCTACCGTTCCTTTAATGCCTTTAATCACTCGTTCACCCATCATGTCCCAGTACAGGACGATGGTGCCTTCTTGGATGCTACTTTTGAATTCTTCAGGGAGGGGCATGTCAAAATTTTCAAAGTTTTCTGTGTCCATGACATTGACTTTCTCGCCGATCAAGCTAAGGATTTGAGCGTTTCGTTTCTCAATAACAGGAGTATCAATGGTGCTGCCGGAGGGCATGACAATTTGTCGTTTTCGGCCATCCTTCATGCCGACGGCTTCAATGCGGTACTTGGAGTGGCCATGTTTGCCGCCTTTGCTGCTTTGAACGTCTACGATCGTGCAGATGTCTCCTTCAATGAGCACATAGTGTCCTTTTTGAAGCGTATTGACACTTTTAGGTTTAACTTCGCCCATCCTTATACCTCGTCGTAAAGAGAACGTGGAGGGTTTATATAGGTTTCGGCGGCTTTTCCGGGGGGACTGTTAAGTTTCAATTACAAATTCAAATTATATTTTTTTCATTTCTGACTTTATAGGGCGTGCATTTCATGATGATTCAACTCTTCATGATTTCTCCTATTTCTCTTTTTAAGTCTTCCAGGTCGTAGCGTAGGGGCATTTTACGCTCTTTCATCACATCGAGGAATTTCCATAAGGATACGTTGGCTATTTTCGTCGCCTTCTCCAAGCTCAATTTGCCCTGCCCATACAAGGTTATGGCTTGCTCTAGCCTGTACTGCCGTATGCCTAAAGAGATGAGCTCTCTTAATACGGTCGAGCGGTCTTCTATTTTTTCCTTTGCAATCGCTTCGGATTGCGTCAGGAGTTCGTTCGGTAGGGTTATACTGACTCTGTTGAGTTTCATTTTTTCTCACCTTTCCAGATATATCCTTGATCTAAAAAATAAGCAACGACGTCGCCTGATAGCCAGGCAAATTCGGAGAGCAACTGGATGTTTTTTATATACTCTTCTCGGCGTAATATTCGTTTTCGGAACGCATCCAGTAACAGGCCTGGTGTGCTTCGGCAAGCGATCTTATGCACTTGAGCGGTTTTCCTCGATTCAGCGTCATCGATAAGAAGGAGATTAGCGCGCTCTTGTGTGGCTAACAGGATGGCTTCGCTTTCTCCTTTTCCTAAGACTTTTGCTAGTCGAATCGCTTCCTTCATCCAGGATCCTTTTACGTCTCTTACAAAGATAAGTTCATCCATACTTCTCTCCAGCAAGAAGGCATCGCTGTAGGATTCTTGCTTGCCGTGGACGATGACTTCCTCATACACAGCTCGGGGGATAAAGACCTTTCCAAATAGGTCTTTTAACAGCTTCAGTTGGTTGATCTTGGCCAGCAGAATCAAGGGGGAGCTATTGGAAACAATCAAAGTGAATCACTTTACATCTACTAAGAATCATATGTAATACTTTGTGTTATTTAAAGGTTTCGGAAAGAAGGCTATATCTCGACCGCCTTTTTGAGCTCATGATAAAGGTTATCTTCCATCTCAATCTCTCCAGATTTTAGCCGTTCCTGGGTCAGTCGGTTGCCTCGCTCGCTGGGTTATTTAAGAAAGCCTAATTGACTTTTGTTTTAAGAATCCCTTGGGTTGCGTTGACGATATTATCCACCCATTGCTCGGCATTTCTTCTTCCAGCTTCTTGTGTGCACCAGGCAAGGGCGGGACCTGCCCATATATTGCCTTTGTATTCAACAAATGTTTTACCGCTTTCCTCTTCAAAGCCATATCCAAACAATTGGCCTTTCTCAACCATCTCAAGGAGGAGTTCATGATTAGTGGGGTGGGTAATGCTGGTGAAAATGGCTGTTTTCTTGAGTGTCTTAATCATCGTATCGGTAATAAGGTTTTTGGTTTCAGGGTTACTGGCAAGGGCAGGGAATATAAAATCAGATGTAGACAGAAGTTGGTTTAGTTCTTGGTAAGAAAAGCACTCATCCCGTGAGTGTTTAGACCAATAGACTACGCTCATTCCAAGGCCTTGACAAATTTCAGCGATTCGTTTTCCAATGTGTCCTAGTCCGATAATGCCGGCTGTTTTTCCTTTAAGCTCCATACCTTGGTGTTTGCTAAAGTCTTTGCCCCATTGGTCTTTGATAATCAAAGGTACTCTTCGGGCAAGGTTTAAGGCCATCATGACAGCCCACTCTGCTACAGAGTATGTAGACCAGTTTCGGACATTAAGCACAGGAATATTTTTTTGCTTGGCATATTCTAGGTTAATCCAGCTAAAGGAAGTGGTCTGTAAGCAAATTGCTTTAAGAGAAGGTATTTGGTCCATAAGAGAGTCTGGAATTTTCCAGTTGCAAAAATCAGGGTCTATGGCAAGGATTCGGTCTTCATTTCCAGCAAAGAGTTCCGTTACTTTTTGAAACGGTTTGATTTCTGTTACATATATAATTTCGCCTGCAGCCGAAAGTTTTGTTCTTAGGTCGGGTGTTAATAGCAAATCAGTACTGGGGCTGAGGATAAAGATTTTCATAGTATTCTCGTTTTTTCTATGGAACTGGATTGGCTATATATTTCTTTCGCCTCGAATGGATCGATTTCAAGTTAATCTTCGAGGTTTTTTCTTCTCTTCCAGCTTCTTTTTATTTTCTTCTAGACTAAGGAAGTTTTCACGAGTCACAACAGATTTTCCTGTTTTTTGCTCAAGTTCTTTTCGTGTATGGTGGGCGATTTCTCCGCCTTCCTGGGCTGAGTCTTTGCACCGGGTGAATCCCTTGTCATCTTTAGCAATAGTTATGTCGGTTGTAGCTTTTTCACCAACCATGGTCAGGATAAGTTCCCAATCACTCATATGGTCTCGTAAGTTGTGATTTTTCTTCTTTAAGCCTTTAAATTCCTTATACTCCTGGACTGTTTTACCAAATGTGGCTTTACTGATCTCGTTCGTTAAAATAGCAAAGCTGGTTTCTTCTGTTACATTCCGGTTTTTCCACTCGTCTGTTAATTCCTGCCTTATAGCTATTCCTCGGAGGCGCTTATCAATCCAGTCCTTTGGATAGCCTTTGAGCTCATAATATTCCTTTACTCTGTTTTGAGCGAGTTCAGGGTTTTCGATCTCCTGCACCCGATCGTAACCGACTTTGGCTAGCCACTGCTTGAAGGGTTCGGCTTTAGGAGAAGGGATGGATTGAATGATACGAAATAAAGCTTCGGTGTTGGCACAATCAGTTTCCCTTAATTTTCCATCCTCCGCAGGCAGTTTCAACCGGTGACAAAATGTCACCACTTCGCTACCCTCCTCTTTTAGTCTTTGAGCGAGCTTATTCCAGTACTTTCTTGCTTTCTGAAAATTGGGTTGTTCTGATAATATCGTTACAACATCCACTACAGAAAACCACCATTCGTCCTTAAACCAGATTCTTCGGATCTTCTTACCTTGAAAAACAGCCAATGCTGAGCTCTCGTCTCTCATTGTCTGTTAGAAATCTCCCTCCTTTAAAAAAGGTTGTGCGGAGATGTCCAGTGGTTAGTGGTGGGGTTTAGGATATTTTACATCTATGCATTTTCAGAGGAGAGTGACCGTTCCAAGCAAACTTTATAAACTCTTTCTGCGCAGTTTAATTCATGAAGGTGAAGAAGCGGATGCAGATTGCGGTCTTAGGAAGTTCTGAGATCATCTGTACACCCAAGGCTTACAAGTTTGCGTATGAAGTGGGTAAGGAAATCGCAAAGCGGGGTATGATTACATTAACAGGTGGGGGTGGCGGTGTCATGGAAGCCGCATTAAAGGGCGCTAAAGCAGAAGGGGGTCTTACCTTGGCCATCATCCCTTGGGAGAACACGTCCCGAGTCAATAAATACGCGGATGTCGTGGTCGCTACGGGCATGATGTGGTCCAGAGACTCGATCAATCTCAATTCCTGTGACGGTGCAATACTGGTAGGGGGCGGTGCAGGTACGGTCAATGAGGCAAGTTATGGTTATATATTGGATAAGCCGATGGTGGCGTTAAAGCCCAGTGGGGGCATGGCGGAGCAGTTAGCAGGTCATTATTTTGACAAGCGTCATACAGAGAAAGTCATTCCGGTTCATTCACCAAAGGAAGCGGTGGATAAGCTTCTAAGCATCATCAAGCACCGAGAGCACGAACCCAAGCAATCCGCGAGAAGGAAGGCGAAGTTCAAGTTGATGTAGGTTGTGGAGCAGTAATTGCTTTTAGAAATGTTTATTTTATACTAGAATGGAGTGTATTTGTCCACTTTCTCCGTTGTAGAAGTAGGTTTTGGCGTTTTGCTCGTTTAAGATGCGTTTGGCTTTGCGGAGCTGTTTCCGGGCTTTGACGACGCGATGCGAACATTTCACTTCATATAAATCAAGCCCGTCTTTTCGCACCCCAATAAGGTCCACTTCACCGATTACTTTTCTTTTACGTCGTTTAAATCCGTAGAGAACAACATGTCTATGTACACTATCGTACTGGTCGCGGATCTGCGTCCACAACCGTTCTACGTGTCGGTCATGCTTGTTTATGTTCGCTCACCGTTGCTTATTCTGGGAGTCTTAACTATTTAAAGTTTGTGCATAAAGAATATAAAAAAAGAAGAAAGCTCACACGTAAAAGCACTCGTTTTATTTTTTAGGGGGTTTTGTGTGGTGTCCTTTTTTAGGAGTTTCTTTTTTCGTTTCCGGTTTGGTTTCTGTTTTCTTCTCCATTTTAGGAGTTTTTTCAGCCTTGGCCTTTTTCTTCTTGGTCGGCTTTTCGCTCTTCTTCTTAGCTTTGGTATCAGTGACTTCAATTCCTAATGTCTTCAATGCTTTCTTCACCGCTTCATGGTCAGCGCCTTTCTTGATCTCAGCCATCTGTGGAAGGGGTTCTAGGTGTCGGATGTTGCACTTTCTTCGTCGAGTTTGGCCGTCAATCAGGACGTAATTGCTATCAATGGCTTCTACAACAACGCACTTTTTTCCAGCGTCTCGGCCGGCAATCTTCACACAAATTCTTCCGATTTCCATGGGTTTCACCTTTGTTCTCTGGAGAATTAGGCTGCGTCGCCGCGTGGCCTTCAGAGATTTATCGTTTGATAGTGTTTATAATATGTCGTCGCATGCAGGGGCTGCAGAGCATTCCGCCGTAGGGTCGCTCAGGCCGTTTTTGTGTTTTGGGCATGCGCTTCATCGCAGTTGCTTTGACGCGGGGAACGCCTTTAAGGGTGCCTCCGCACTGTGCACAGTGGCCTAATCTAGGATTTCTTTCTCTATAATGAACATGAGTGCTTCCGCCGGGTACGCGGACATGGATCTTACGAAATCGGCTGGTTTTATGTCGGGGTGCTGGCATACGAGTGAAAAACCGAGGGCTATTTATAAAGGTTTTGAGAGGCTTTTTTAATAGATGGGAACTTAAAATGGGATGCGTAATAAGATATAGTGAACTGCGCGACTTAGAGAACATGATTAGCGCAGTTCACATATAGATAGCTGCGTACAATAGAGTAGCATAAGCTACGCAGTTATCTATAAAGGAGTGGTTAAAGCGTTATGGTTGGCCCGAGTTGGCGGGGACTCTAGCAACGTTGATGGTTTCGAATGGTATTTTTTCATGGACACAAAAAGAATTCTATCTGCCTATGTGGGAACATGGGCAGAAAACATAGCTTATTATGGCACAATAGCTGCGCGGGACTGGAAGCGTAGAAGAGACTGACGCTGGATAAGGCTTCTGAAATTGTTTCGTAATTTGATTGTAGAGTTTGGACCTGTAGAATATCTAGATAGTTTTGTACTGCGTCCATTTTGGTTGGCTGTGATGCCTACATTGATCTCCAATTACACATTTGCCATATTCATAGGCACAATCCTTGCAGACATCACTTATTATGTTCCGACGATTTTTTTCTATGAGCTTCGGAAGCGTTGGTGGGACTAGAACAGATTTTTGTTCACTCCATCGCTTTGCACCGGTGATTTTCACAAACGATCTGGTTGGGTTGGCGGCAGGTTCCGATGGATTCGGGGCAGATGAGTTCGTTGGCGTTGGGTATGGCTTGGCAGAGGGGGAGTTGGTCGCAGTAGGGGTTTGTAAAGGGGTCGCAGGGGGTGTAGCAGCCGGAGAGGGTGATAGTAGTGCAATCGGAGTCTTGGTTGCATTCCGTAGCTAAGCACTGGCTTTCTTGGCAGGCAATCTGTAGGGGTTCTAGGCAGGGTCGTTTTTCTTTGCATTCGGCATGGGTTCGAAGGTTAGCAGAAGGGCACAGGGGAAGGGCAGAGCAGTCTTGTTTGCGGGAGTCGCAAGCTTCGTAGCAGTTGCTTTGTTGGCTCGCACGGGTGCAGTCACTGGCAACATTACAGTCAGTTTCTTTTTGAAAGTCATAGGGTTGGCAGGTGTTGCGTTCGCAGGCGTAGCGTAGGGGGGGTCGGCAGCTTTGTGATGTTTCGCAGTGAGGGGAGGGTTTATTTTTGTGGATGGCAGGGCATAGTTCAGTAGCATAGCAATTTTTGTCTTGTTTAGGATTACAGATGTGGTAGCATCCAGTTTGTATGGAGCTGACACAGTCGCTGTCTTGTTGGCAGCTGAACTTGGGGAAGGTTCCTCCGCAGGAAATAAGGAGTAAGAAGAATAAGGAAAGCAGTATCAGGGCAATCTTCATAGTCTATAAGGTTAGTTGGAGGTATAAAAACTTTTTGCACTTCCACTGGACAGGGAGAGGCAGTCTATTTAAGTGGGTTTTTGCAAAGGGTGCGGATGCAGAGCATGTTTTGTCCGGATTGTCAGAATTGGCTCATCTCATTAAGTGGCTGTGTCCTCTGCCCCAGCTGTGGGTTTAGCCCGTGTTGAGGGGTGTAGGGGTGGAGTCGAAGAGAAAAGTATAAATACAAGTAATACTTTTGTATAACTAATGGTAATACTACTAGAAGAAAAGCGGCGGGTGGGGCCTAAGGGCCAAATCGTAATACCCCAGGCTCTAAGAAAGGTAAAAGGAATTGTCCCAGGAGATGTCGTAAGGGTGTATTTGGATAAGGAAGGGATCATGATCGATAAAGATGAAGAAAAAACAGAGGAAGTTTTCGATCAGATGGCTAAGTCGATTAGGGGTAAAAAAAGGGATTGGAGTAAAGTCGATTGGCACCTGCTTCATGAGGAACGGATGAAGGAGTATATGAAGAAGAAGGGATGGTAATGTATATAGACGCAAATATTTTTATCCTGGCTATTTTAGATCGAGGTATAAAAGGGGATAGGGCAAGATCTTTTATTCAAGAGGTACGGTTGAATAAACGAGAAGCATTTACTTCTTCATTAACCTATGATGAGGTTGTATGGGTAGTGAGAGGAGAGCAAGGGCGAGAGTTTGCTCTAAAAGCAGGAAAAGTTTTTTTAAACCTGCGTAACTTGGTTTTGTTAGAGGCTAATCGGGAGATAGTAAGTTTGGCTCAATCATTAATGGAAAAGGGTAGTTTGGATCCTAGAGATGCAATCCATGCAGTGACTGCAATGCGGAATAAGATTAGTACCATTCTTTCAGAAGACCGGGCTTTTGACAAAGTGTCTGAGTTAAAGCGAGTCTCCCTCGCACAACTATAGCAGAAGACATTAGTTTTTGTACATTTTTTCCTTCTGCTATCGACCAGCGGCATAAACACTACTTTGTTCAATTATAGTGAACTGCGCGACTTAGAGAACATGATTAGCGCAGTTCACATATAGATAGCTGCGTACAATAGAGTAGCATAAGCTACGCAGTTATCTATATTTATGTCGCTGAGTATTTAGCTTCACAATATTTAAATATTAAATAGGCATTCAGGGGTGTATAAGGGGGTGGTTTTGAAAATGGATTTCTACCATGTAGGGTTTTCAGAGGACCCATTTGAGAGCGAGGAAGAGGAGCAGGGTTAGCTTCTCTATTTTCTATTTTATAGCAGAAGACATTAGTTTCCGTACATTTTTTCCTTCTGCTATCGACCAGCGATATAAACACTATTTGTTCAATTATTTATGTCGCTGAGTATAGGTTGTAGTGTTTACTAACAAAAATTTCGTGGTCTAAAGCCTCGTGCTTTAGCACGAAATTTTTGGAAGTTCCAAAAATCCGCCTGTCAAGGCGAGGAGCGTAAAGCCTCGCACTTTAGTGCGAGGATATCAGGAACTCGAGAAAAGCGAGTTCCTGGGATGAACAATTGTGATTGTTCATAGCTCCGAGCGGCGGATTTTTGTTACGTTAGTTAAAGAAGCGTCTCAGACTGTGTTTTTTTCATCCTCCCTTAGGTCAGCCGGGGATTACGTCATCATCGACTCGAGTTGGGGGAGTTTATGGGCTTATAAAGGCGTCGGAGGGTTTCTCAAGCCCGGTAGGAAAAACTACTGTACAGTGGTTAAAAAGGCTAATGTTTATAAAGACAATCTCCTCTCCGATGAGCATGAATCCTTCAAGGCTCAAACGATCTTTGCCCTATGTCTTAGCAGGTCTCATGACCTTAACCGGGTGCGGTAAAATTAAAGAGAAGTTTAGTAGAGCCACGCCCACACCGGTTCCGACGGTTAGTCCTACACCCAAATCAACGCCCATTCCAACTCCTTTTCCAGTGGAGTACATATGGAACAAAGAGCCATTAAACAAAGCAATGTACACTTTTCTTAAAGAGCATGCGGTTGAGGGGGATAAATACCTTCCTGGAAACCTCACGGCAGAAACGCTGTTAGCTGAAAAGGGTGTGTGGGCTGAGCGTTTGACCTATCCATTTAGAAATGCTACTGGCGAACTTAAAAATCCATATGAAGCGGGGTTTAACTGGGTGAGTGCAGGGTATAATTCAGATGCAGGGGTTTCAGTGACAGTCACGCGAATAAAAGGTCTAGATGAATTGGTGTTAGATCCTTTCGCAACACCGAGTGCATCACCTTCACTTACTGCTACTCCCACTCCCAGTCCTTCATCGTCACCTTCTCCTTTTCCTTCACCTACGTCTACTCCTACAAGTACTCCCACGCCAACGCCTACATCCACTCCAACTCCAATTCCAACACCAGAGCCTACGGTGGCCATTCCAACGCCTTCAATGAAGAAGGCAGGGGATGCAATCTACGTTGTGAAGATCGAGGGTGAACCTCAGGATAGTCGAGAAGGGTGTAAAGTGCAGGCTTTCTTTTATTTCGATATCCATGGAAACAGTTTGGGGGGTATGTCCAATAATGTTCCATTCAGTGCTCGTTCCTACAATGCGTCGGATGCTTTGAAAGCACACTCTCAGTTGTTGATGTTCGCTGCAATAAAAGGTCCTGTGGATGGTCAAGCATTGTATAAAAAAGCTAACTCCGCAACGCCTAATCCCAGTCCTTCTCCTTCACCGTCTTCATCTCCTGCAGCGCCAAGTCCTTCTTCTACGCCTACTCCAGTTGTCGAGTTGTACAGAGAGGGATTATACCAAGCCTTGTGTGGTTTGGCAGGAAAAGATTTAGAAGGTGCCGAGCGATTTGAGGGGGATATATTCTTTCCTCAAAAAAATCTAGAGTTTGAAGTGATGGGTGTTTTCGCCCCTTCTAAAAAAGAGAACCTTGAAGACCATTTTTCCAGTGAAGGCGCGGATTCAAGGGGCGCAATTCCTCCTCCATTGAATGAGCGTCCTTAAGGTTCTTGATCCCATTTGTTTTCTGTGGGGCTTGGCTTTGTTTCAATGTGTGTTTGTATTTTCTCGAGTTCATGGAGGTGATCCTGGATTATGCATAAACTATATAAACATGTGAATTAAATAACTAACATAAATAAGTAAAAAGGTGATGGATATGACGAATCTGACGCTGGCGGTTCCAGAAGAGCTGCATCAAATCATGGAAAAGCACAAAGACATTAAATGGACAGAGGTAGCGAGACAGGCTATGTGGGAAAAAGCGAAGAAATTGGATCTTATAGACAAGCTTCTTGCAAAGAGCAGGTTGACAGAGCAAGATGCGGAGGAAATCGGTCACAGAATAAAGCAGGGGATTGCAAGAAGGCATGGCTTTGTCAAATGAGGATTTTAGTGGATACGAACAGGATAATCGCAGCTTTGATAACAAGAACTCGCCACTTCTTACGGGCGAGTTCTTGGAATGAACAACTCCAGTTTTATGCATAGATATAGTGAACTGTGCGACTTAGAGAACATGATTAGCGCAGTTCACATATAGATAGCTGCGTACAATAGAGTAGCATAAGCTACGCAGTTATCTATACTCCAGTCTTTAGACCAGAGTTGTTCATAAGGAAAGGCACAACAAGAGACATATTATTTGATGAGAATTTTGAATTTGTAACGCCGGACAGTTCTTGAGTAAGGTTTAAATAGGCGATATTTCTTTCGGTTTGGCAATGGAGAAGCGATATGTTGTTGGGTTTGATCCTGTGTTTGCGAAGCAATGGAAGAAATTAGAAAAGGATCGGTTGTTAAAGTCTATTTTGAAGAAGATGTTGGATAAAATTGAAAGGCTTGGGCTTGGTGCGGGTAAGTTGTTAGATGGTTCACTTGGTCTTTATGAGTTGAAGAATTTGCATCCTCCTATTAGGTTGTACTTTCAATATAAGCAATTGGTTGATACATTCGTAGTTCTTGAGTTTGAAATGAAGACAAGCGAGGATAAGCAGAAGGGGACGATCAAGAAGTTAAGAGATAAGATCTCAAACTCCTAAATCTTTTCTTGTGTATAACTTGCCGCCATTTACGATATATTCGTCTATCTCATCGGAGCGTTTTTTTAATCGCTTAATGAGCTTTTGTTTTTCTGATTCTTCTTGAGTGGTCATATTGGGTTTTATAGTGCTCTCTATTTCTTTTTGCTTTATTAGGGTTTTGATTTCTTGCTTCATAGTATGGTTAAATAAGGATGATCTAGTATATAAATTTTATTGTAAACTTAAGAGGTCGCCACTTTGACAAATCGTTTGATTTCGCGCATAATCTTAGGATCGTTATGTGCTTCTTCGATTAGCTTTTCAAACCTTTTTTGATTGGTATTTTTCATATTCTTAGAATGGTGGGATTGCTTAAATAGTTTGTGAATTTTACCGCTTTGCCTCATAAATGGTTATTCGTGGGATTGCAAGAAGGCACGACCTTAGCAAATGGGAATTAATGCACTTTGCTATTGTCTGTAGGACTCGGTTTCGTTTCAATGTGTGTTTGTATCTTCTCGAGTTCGTTAAGGTGTTGTTCGATTTCAACATGATGCTCAGCATCGAATGGAGCAGGTTCTTGAACAGTAGGCGTTTGAGTGGTTTGGGCAGGCCGTGTTTCTGAAGGGGGCGGGTTGGCGGTCGTTGTCGTTGCTTGAGGGGTGCTGGGTTGAGGGGCCATGGGCGCCGTCATCACATTCAAGGGAACACTTCCACCAGGTACTGCGGTGCCATTTCTGGGTTTGTGGAAGTAGAGGTAGCCATTGATCGCAATCAAGAGGATCACAAGTAAGGTCAACAAGTAAACATACGTCATGACTTTGTCTTGTGCCGTTTGCACCGTGCCAATGACTCGCCCGACCCCTTCCGCTACAATCTCATTCTGTGTGACGGTAATGGGGTAGCTGTCTTCTTCTGTTTTATCGCTATAGTACAGTTTGATCTTGAGCTCATATTTCTCTGGTACGACGGTGTTCGTGTCCCAATAGCCATTGATGACTTTCTTTTCTCTTGGGTCAATTGAAACACTTTCGGTCTTGGATTGGGTGTAGATTTTTCCGTCTTTCACAACAGTAATTTCTCCATGAATGCCATCAAATGGCGTGTTCCAATTATTCTTGAGCAGGATCTCAAATTTGGCAATGCCTCCGAGTTTGAAGTTTCTTACATCAATGCTTTCAATGTCTACTTTTTGTTCGCCGAGTACAAAGGGTTTGCTGTCTTGCACGTTTTGATCGTCATAAATCACGGTGCTTACTGCTTGATATTGGCCGGGGTTTAAGTCGGGCGTCCAGGGAATGGTAAAGAGTACGCGGCTCTTGGCACCGATGCGTTGCACATCGCTGGTTAGCGTCATTATTTTCTCATTGAAGGGTCCTAGGACATCTACGCTGGCTTGGCCTTGGACGACATCTTCATCGCCGAGGTTCTCGGTCTCGACTACAAAGTTGCTGGGCTGGCCATTTTGGAAGTTGGCCACAAACAGTCTGCTTCGCACGTATTTGCCTTTGTAGGGTACCATGAGTTTGAGTCGGCTGACTACGGCCAGGCTCGCCCCGATCGCTCCTTTGCTTTCTCCTATGATTTCCCGTGCTACGATGTTGATCTCGTGGGTGCCTTGTTTTTTCAGTTCACCGATGCCAGGCTGGTGGATCACATAGTTTGTCTTCACTTCGGCTTGGTCTTTCTGAATGTCTAAGATGGGGTCTTGGAAGGTGATCTTGTCGGCCAGTTCGCCTTCGGCGTACAAGACCACTTTCAGCTCTTGATGTCCGCTGTTCATAATTTTTAGATCCACGCGAGTATTGTCGCCTGGCTTGTAAGGGATCTCGGTTTCTCCCGGCGCTATGCCTAAGCCAGATGCATAGCTACTTACAAGAACTAGGATCAGTGTCCATATAAGCAATTCGCGTTTCATGAGTTCACCGCCTGCAAGGTGACTAAGCCGGTTACTTCACCTGGAGGTTCGTTCACCGGGGCAGTGATGTTAATATCCACTGCTGCTCGGTTCTTGCCGAGGGTATGGTTGAGCGTATTGAGGAACATAATGAGGTAGGCACTGCTCATGTTTCGGTAGGTCGTGATGCTATTCGCTCGATCGTAGCAGTTGCTGCACGTGGCCGTGTCGTTCGACTTGTACATGTAATTGCTTGTATTCATGCCAACGGTCTTCCAAAGCGCCGTGGAGTTGAGGCTGAGGTTGACTTCGAAGTTGCCGATGTTGTTCACGAGGAAGGGGCTTGGACTTCCGTCGCTGGTGTCGTTCGACTCGGATAAGTTCAGCGTACCGAACAAGGTTTGATTTGTAGTAAGGTTGATGTCTACAGATTTGACCAGGGTGAAGTTGCTGGCATTGCTCCAGTTGCCAAGGGTGCCAAAGCTGTCGTTGACCTGGATGCGCCAGTAGTACGTGGTGAAGTCCAGTTCGCTGGCTCTGTAGTAGATGTTGTTTGTGATGCTCGTGTTTTCCTCGATGACGCTGGTGCAGGGCTCATCCAGGCAGAGTTGGAAGTGGAATCGTACAGAGTCATAATCAGGGTCTAAGGGGTTGGTGTAATTCGTCCAGTTAAAGTGCGGAGTTCGGTTGGTGAACGTCGTGTCTCCGCTGACGGGGTAGTCCAAGGTGACATTGTTAGGGGCAGAGTTATTCAAGGTGTTGAAAGTGAAGGTTCCGTTGGTGACGCACAAGAAGTCGGTGGTGCAGGAGGTGAGGTTGTAGTAATATGTTTGGTTGGGGGCAAGTCCTCCAAAGGTCAGGTTCCGCAAGGTGAGGTGGCTGGAGTTGCTCATCGTTTCATTAAGGTTGCTGCTGTTGTAGAGTCCGTACCGCACGGTGGAGTTGCCGGTGTCGCTCGTGGCCCATTGGATGCTGGCATTGGTTCGGTTGAGGAAGCTGGCACTTTGGCTGGTGATGTAGAACGGCGCAAGGGTGAGGAAGGCATACATGCTCGAGGTTAAGTTCAGGGTTTGGTTGGTGGGGGCAAAGCCATAGTTGGGAAGGCTGGCGTTCAAGGTGTGGTTGGTGAAGTACGTGGTGCCAGTAGCGGTTTGCGTGTATTCGGTCAGGTTTTGGGCGGGAATTTTGCCGTTGCTGTCGGTCGTTCCGCTGTAGAGCCTTCCTAGGTTGATGTCGCTGATGTTGACGTTCGCTCCCGTTACACTGGTCGTCTGGTTGGTGGCGCTGACGTTGAGGTTGAGCCACCATTTGACGTTGAGCGTGCAGGTTCCGGTGCAGCTGTACGTGATGTTTGTTTTTCTAAAGGTGACGTTGAGGAAGGTCATGTTCACATTCAGCCCGCTTCCGGTGCTTCGCATCATGACATCGAGAGAGGCGCTGGTATTTGTCAGATTAACATCAATGAAGTTGTTGTCATTGCTCGTGTCGGTGAAGTTGAGGCCGTTGCTCGCGTTGATCGTTCCTCCAAGGATAGTGATGTTGTTGCTGTAGGTCAGATAAACTCCAGTTCCTGCAGGCGCCCGTGCGGTAAGGTCGATGATGCGGGTGGCATTGGTGTAACTAAATTGTACTGCACTGCCCCATTGTGTCAATGCGGTTAGATTCATGAACGTATTATTCCGGCTGTCGATTCGTACGCCGGCTCCTCGGGTGCTGTTGCCTGTACTGTGGCTGATGTTGTTGTTGCGTGCGTCGCCCGTTAAGTAGAGTCCTGTTCCGTATTCGCTGTGGCTGTAGGTATAATTCAGGGTGTTGTTGAAGGCGCTGGCGTTTAGGAGGAATCCGATGCTGTTGTTGCTGATGGCGGTGACATTGTGGAAGCGGCTGTGGTTGGTCTCGACTTGTAGGGCGGCCGTGTTGTTGCTGTTCGCTGTGACATTAGTAAAGAGGTTTCCATTGGCGCTGCTCGTGAGCCAGATCGCGTTGCCCGTGATGCTGGTTGCAACGCTAAAGTTGAGTTGGTTGCTCGCAGCGGTGCTGCTGAAGAGGATGCCTTGGCTGTTGTTGCTAAGGCCGGTGATATTGTATAGGTTGTTGGTGTTCGTATCGATTTCTATGCCCGGGCCTGTCGTGCTGTTTCCTAGGGTGTGTGTAGCATTGTTTCCGTTTCCGCTGCTGAAGTAGATGCCTTGTCCGGTGAGGCTGTGTCCGAAGCTGTTGGCAAGGGTGGTGTTGGTCACGCTGTTGCCCAGGTTGATGCCCGAACTGGTATTGCTTCGGCCGGTTACATTGTTGAGTAGGTTATGGCTGCCTTCAATGAAGATGCCTGTTCCGCTCGTGCTGTTTCCGAAGGTATGGGTGACATTGTTTCCGTTTCCGTTCGTGCTTAGGTAGAGTCCGATGTCGGTTATGCTGTGTCCAAAGCTGTTGGTGAGAATGTTGTTGTTGGCTCCGGTGATGATGATGCCGTA
>DATDWO010000058.1:0-36432 GCA_035289665.1 Candidatus Nanoarchaeia archaeon | reverse complement strand
CCAAGTAAAAATTCATTAGAAAAGGCAGGGCAAACCATCAAAAAAGACAAGATATGGGAAAACACGTTCCCCAGCCCCGCAACGAAGCGGGGCTGGCCCCTACGAAATTCGATGTCTCAGCTTACTTCGGGGAAGTCTGCTCTAGGAGGCTTTGCACAAAAAGTCGCAAAATGCTCCGGTTAGCGGCTTCTCGCTTGTGATCCTGATTTAGGATGGCGGACATCCCCCGACGGGGGCGACCCCCTTGTCCGATCTATTGTCTCACTAAAGAAGCTCGACCTGAGGCCGCTAACCTACTTTTTGTGCAAAGCTGCTCTAGGAAACATCTACTCTCAGATTTGAAACCTTAAAACGGGGCTTCCAAGGCACAATCACCTGACGATCCACCCCATAGACGGAAGTGTATGCGGTTCGGTCCCAGCGCTTATGAATGTTCAAAGGCTTCACCAAGCGAAGGCCCAATGGCGTATAAGATCTGCCTAACGTTCGAACTCCTAATGTGTCGTCATGTGTACGCTTTGCCACATGCCAAGCCTGCAACACCGAATATGGCATGGAAGCTAAGTTTTCTTCCACACGAGGACTGTACAGCCAAACGTCTCCAGGACCCTGCACCCAAGTATCCTGCGGATAAGCTGAAACCACACTCAAGCTCAACAAAAACAAACTGATTAAGAATAGCCTTTTCATCTTAAACCTCCCCACCTCTACAAAAGAACATAACGCACTCCTAATTAAAGCTTACGAAAACCTATATAAAGTGAACACCATCATAAAAACCTGTGGGCCCGTAGCTTAGCCTGGCTGGAGCACCGGTCTTATATGGCCTTGTTCCATACACGAGACTTAAGTTAGCCGGGGGTCCCGAGTTCAAATCTCGGCGGGCCCATTTAATTTTCGAATCAAATTCTCTAAAATTTTCCAAGCCAAACTTTATTTTTAGATGACGAGAATATTTAAATAATACCAAAGACCTATGATAGAAATGGTTTCTATGACACTCCAAACTTACCATATTAGAACAGCTTTTTATGGAATTCCCCCAATGGATAGGGTTGTATCCGCTACACAACAACTCAATCTAGGCTCAAGCTTATGAGTCAAAGACCAAGCTTCGAACTTAAACATATAAAACCTTACCATGGAAAGGAAACAAAACATAGTAATAGAAGTCACCAGCTTGATGAATTCTTCATTGTATATCAAGACGAAGTAGATGCATTACCACCTCCAAATCCTCTAGAATTACTAAATCAGGACAGCCAAGAAAGATTCAAAGAATATCTTAAATAAAATCTTAACAAAACCCGACTCTTTTTTAGACATAAGGCAGAATGTTTATAAACCATTCTTATCCTCTAAGACGATGAATGCCCCGGTAGTGTAGTCCGGAAATGGATGTTTTGATACACCATTAGACAACCAAGCACGCCACCCTTTCGAGGTGATGACCCGGGTTCGAATCCCGGCCGGGGCACTTATTCTTTTTGTCTTTCTTTTTGGGAACTTTTTCTTTCGTAGAACAAGACTTGGTTCTTAACTTCTCCTTAGAACGCACAAGAACCCCCATTCTCCTTCAGCCACTGCTGTTTCTCCTTATAATTCGGCATGGCCTTTTCCACCAAAGCCCAAAAACGATCGGAATGATTATGCTCTATGAGATGAGACAACTCATGGATGCACACATACTCTAATACGTCGTTTGGGGCAAACAAAAGTCTCGTGGAAATATTGATATTGCCCCTATCCGAACAACTGCCCCAGCGAGAGCTCAGGTTCTTGAAGAAAATCTTGTTCACCGGCTGACTCAGATGCTGCTCGTTCAACTTGTGAATCTTCTCCTTCAACATCGGAAGACGCTTACGCGCCACGCACCGACTCAGCAGTGTTGAGATGTGCTTGTTCTGCCTTTCTTTTGATAGATTCGACGAAATTACCAGATGAATGCAGTTTCTTGAGATTCGAGCAGAGCTGCTCTGTTTATCCCTAAACTCCACCTGCAACTTGTACTCGTCCTCCCCTACTTTTAAAACATCTCCATCCTTATACTCTTTCTGAGCCTTCGGCTGAAACCGTTCCGGATTCTCTTCCAACGTTTGCCTCACCCACACCTTCATCTTTAGCAGTTCCCGAAACTGCTCCTCCCGACTCAAACTCAACGGAATCCTAATATGAATGGCTGTTTTCCCAATCGAAGCCCTTGGCTCAGCCCGATCCTCGTACAAAATCTTCACCAAAAACTTTCTCCCATTCACTTCCAAAAATTCCTGCCTCATAGATGCGATTCCTCTTTTGGCTTCAATTTAGTCACCAACACGATAGCCTCCTTTACCGTACGAATCTTTTCCAAAAGCTCCTCAGGCACTAACTCTTCCACCTTATCCTTCGGATACAAGACTCGCTCCACCCGCTTACAAAACAAATCCATGTTGTCCGTATGAATATTGGAAAGCTGGTTGTCTGTCATCGCCTTCTTTATCTGCTCCTTCAACTCCTCCTCTCGCTTCAAGAGCTTTGAGAGTTCTAATTTTACCTTGTAATACTCATCCAACACTTCTTTATCTAAAATCGGAACTTCCCCGCCACTCTTGAACTCCGCCGTATACACCCGAGGCACAGCCATATCAATAGGCAAGTGCTGGTCCAAAACCTGCCGGCCCTTGTCCGTCAAGCCCAAGACATTCACCTCAAACGCCGTACCCACCTGTAAAACCTGCAAATAATCTGCATCCATCAATTGTTGGAGAAAGCTCTCAACCTGCTCCTCAGAAAAAACACCCAGACAACCATACGCTTCCTTAGCCTCAGATGCCACACGGGCCACGTACTTACTCTTACTACCCTTCAACACCTTCGACAAGGTACCCTTCCCATACTGGGTCTTCAAACTGCTTACCAAGCCTAAAATACTCCAAGCCACCTCCGACGCATTATGAACATCCACCATGCTCCAAAAAGAATTCCATTACCCTATTAATGCTTTTTCTTCCCAACAGCCCCAACGAGAAAAGGTAAATTTATAAGCCTCTTGAGCATGGTTACAGCCATGGTGAAAGTTGCTGTTGCTCAAATTAAGGTTACCTCAAAAATCGACACTAATCTACGTAAGATACTAGATTCCATCGATAAAGCAAAGTCCAAAAAGGCAGATATTGTTTGCTTTCCTGAGGTTTGTTTAAACCCGACCTATAAATCTCTTGATGTTTCAAAACAAATCAAAGCAATCCAAGAAAGGTGTAAGCAAAGATCTATATGGGTTATTATCGGATCGCATGTCCCAGCAGGTAAAAAACTTAAAAACTCTGTCTTTCTTATAGACCGTTCTGGAAAGATTAAGTATAGATATGATAAAATTCACCTCTGGATCAGTGAAGAAAATAAGATTACTCCAGGAAAGGTTAGTAGGGTTATAGACACTGAATTTGGAAAAATCGGAGTTATTAACTGCCAAGATTTTGTTTTTCCGTCGTTTATTCAAAAGCTTTCTAAAGCGGGAGCTAAAATCATCTTTTGTCCTATGTATATTTTTGATTTCCAAAAGGATGCAGATGTCCTCAGGAAAATTCCTTTGGTGAGAGCGTTTGAGAATATCTGTTATTTCATTACCTCTGCTGCTTTTGCTCCTGGTACTTTGGCAGAGAGCTTTATCTGCCATCCTCAAAGGGTTTTAAAAAAGATTGAACACAAAGAAGGAATCATCTATGCCAATTTAAACCTTAAAGAGATTGACCCATTAAGAAAATATTATGGCCACTTAACTTAATTTATCCCAACTAATTTCTCAATCTCGGCTTTCTTATGTGGATTCAGATACACATCCAAGCCATGCCCAGTGGGCTTGCGCAAGATCAAGCCTTCTGCGAAGAGCTCCTCGATCGCCTTGTTCACTTCTTTTGACCCATGCAGGGCTAAGGCGAAACCTTTAAATATATGTGGGCTTTATGTGGCATAAAGGTGATCTTTATATGGTACAAACCTTCGTAAACCTGGACGAAACCGCGAACCGAATCGTCAACATTGTAAAAGCCAAGCATGGCCTGAAAGACAAAACCCAAGCCATCAACCTACTTGTACATGAATACGGAGCAGAGCTACTCGAGCCCGAACTGAGACCTGAGTTCGTGAACAAGATAAAACATTTAGAAAAGCATGGCAAATTTACGCGACACGAAAGCATGGAAGACTTCCGCAAAGACATAGAAACATGAGACCGCATGAAACAGAAGAAGGTCTCAAGAAAAAACTGCGAAAGCTCGCAAAAAAAGATCCTGTCATGTGGAATGCTGTTTATAAAAAAGTAAAAGAACTCAAAACGTGCGAAGACCCGAACAGTTACAAAAATTTGGAAAGTCCCTTACAACCATTTAAACGAATACACATCACCGGAAGCTTTATCCTCATCTTCAAATACGACCCCGGCCAAGACCTTATAAGGCTCTACGACTTCGACCACTGGGACAACATCTACAAAAACCTAAGAAACAAAGTTTGACCATGAAAGAAGACCCAAGTCCGAAAAAGCCCTCTAGAAATAGGACAAGAAACATATCTGTCCGGCCGGGGCACTTATTTTTAGACCTTCTTTCTTAACTCTTCGTATTCTTCCCGACTGATTTTCGATTGTTTTAAGATTTCGTTGAGTAGACTAACGCCAATCTCTTCCCCCGCATGAACAGGAACAACCGTCCTTCTCCCATCCGCATGGCGAAAGCGCACGTGACTCCCTTTTCCGTAGACTTTCTCAAATCCTAACTTTTCAAGAATTTTACACAGTTTTTTGCCAGAAATGGGAATGAGCCTCATACTCGAACTTCAACCTGCTGAACCCCTATAAACTTCAACGGCGTAATCTCTTCTTGATCCCCTTCTAAGCAAACTTCAATCGCCTCTTTAATCCGCTCTAAAACTTGAGCGATGGTTTTTCCCTGCGTATGACAACCTGGAATGTCTGGAACCGAGGCTATATACCAACCACCTTCACCCTGCTCAATCAGAGTTGTGAAATTCATAACCTTCTTTTTCATACGAGAAAGAAAAGGTACAGAGCTATATAAACGTGTCGGAAAGCTCCAGTAAGACATTACATCGTCAAATCATATTGCTCGAGCTTATGGGTCTTAAGAATGAGCGTGGTTTCCCAATCTACGATGGCTTCTCGGTATTTGTTGCGAAACTCTGTTGATACTCTCTCGAATTCGTTGGCGTCCTTTGCCACAATCGTGCACAGGAAGTCGAACCGTCCGGTAATGGAAAGTAAGTTGATGATACGCGGATGCGCTGCGAGATGAGCGATGAACCTTTCCTTTTCTTCGACTGATATGTTTTGCAGCTTTATTTTTACATCCACGATTAAGGCAAAGCCGATGGCCCTTGGATCTATGAAAATCCCTGGCGTAAAGACTCCTTTCGAGATTAATGCTTTGAGGCGATTGTTGACTGAATCAATGGATAGATTGACCTTCTTTGCTATTTCAGTGAGGGTTTCTCTGCCATTCTCTTGTAAGAGCATGAGGATATCTCTGTCTTTTTTGTCCATTATTCTAGACTTTAATGGTTCTCCTAGAGGCATTATCTTATTAAATAACATTATATATATAAGTATATCGCATTTTATAAGATATTATTAGAGAAAGACTTAATAAAGTCTAATTACTCTTGTACCTATTAAGTGATAACACTTAAAGAGGAAATATGACACCAACTAAAGATATTCAACTGGAAACTGTCGGACAAGTAGTTGACTACTTAAGGACCAAGGAAGGATTGGAAGTAATAACAGATGAAGAGTTACCCAGACAAATCTCGAAATACTACATCGATTACAATATAGATAATGGCTGTTACTGCGCAACCGGACTAGGAACCGTTAGATTCGGACTTCCTATCCTCCCAGTAGATAGCGACACAAGAGAAGCAATCATTGATGGCCAAATTAATCTATCTGTTGCTAAAGTTCGGAAGACTCCTCTTCTTGGAACTATAGTTCAACGGCTCTCTCAAACGCCAGCTAACCTCTGCTGGTGGGTAAATATTGAAGACCCTATACAGGAAAATGTGGCTGACGATATCTTTTCAATAGAATCTGACAAAGGAATAATTACCTGGAAGATCCCTAACAAATACAGAATAGGACGCCCACAAGGTATGTGTTCAGGTTCAGAACAAAGACCTGGCACAATACCCCCACCCAGGAGATATATCGAAGGAGCCACCCCATTGAATTATAAAGGCATAGATGCTCTCTGTGAAGCAAGCAACACCTACAATCAAATGCTGAGCCGTACTGAAATCATACAGTTAAGAGATCGACACGCTTTCCTCTTACGTGAGAGTAGAAGACTAGATAGGGAAGCGAATGCATTGTCCTATGAAGTAAGAAAATACATAGAAAAAGCATTAGTTCCTCAACCCTAATGAAGAAAACAATTGATCAATTTCTTTATGGAACGCTTCTCTGGCGGTGTTATTGGTTAAGGTATGATTGCACTTCTTTAGCATGCCATCGATCTGGGATTCAGACTCTCGAGCTTCCGAGGTTTTGAAATCTTCTACGGTCTTAAAAGCAAAGTTAGCTTCACGATTCTGGACGCGGCTGAAACGAACCTCGAAGTCTGCGAGAATGCCGATGAAAACAACGTCTTTTCCTAATTCTTGACGCAAGAGATCCATTTCTTCATGGGCACGAGAGCCATTGACGATGTAGTTTTTTCCTTTTACTTTCTCTGCCATTCGTTTTACGTAGGAAATAGTGCCGTATTGTTTGCGGAGGATGGGACCCCAGAGCTGCTGTCTGACTTTTAGAGTGGGAGCGTCCACTTTGATGTCGAGCTCTTGCGCGACTTCAGCGATGACCGCACTGTATTTGACCGATGGGGTGTTGTATTTTTTTAATGCGTACTCGACCAAGGTATCTTTACCGCAGCCGGTGCGACCGATGATAACCAGACAAACTGACATCATCGCTTGAGATTAGGGGGACTATTTAAGCTTTTTGTAACGATCGTTAACTTTATAAAGCTCTGAGATTACCTCTAACGTATGCTCCAAACTCCTCAAGAGATTGAAGTCTGGTATGTATTGCCTGCCTTACGCAGAGAATTCGCCCTTGAATTCCAAAAACAAGGCCTCAACCAGACTCAAATTGCCGGAATCTTACAAATCACCAAACCAGCCATTAGCCAATACCTACACAATAAACGTGCGAGCGAAGTCAAGTTTGATGGGAAAGTCCAAGTTATGATTCAAGAAGCTTCCAAAGACATCCTCAAAACCAAGAACTGGATGGGAGCGATTCAGAAGATTTTGCGACACTTAGAAAAAGAAAAAATCATTTGCGACATCCATCGTGGAAGATGCAAGGAACTTGCTGACTGCGAAGTATGCTATATATAGGAGGTAACTATGAAACAAGACACGTTAACGGAAAATCTCATTGTTGTCACCGATAGTGCCATCATCAAGATCAAAGAATTGATCAGCAAAGAACCCAATGCTGACAAACTCCTCTTACGATTCCAAGCCCAACCCGGCGGCTGTTCAGGTTACCAATATGGACTCGGCTTTGACGATGCTGCTACTGCGGAAGATCAGTGCTTTATGATTCAAGGTGTTAACATAGCCATTGACAAGCAAAGCCTGCAACACTTGAAAGGCACTCATTTAGACTACGTGGACGGACTCCAAGGAAGCGGTTTCAAATTTACCAATCCCAACGCCAAGAGTACATGCGGCTGTGGAAAAAGCTTTTGTTAAGTATAAATAAGGAAAAAGATTGAACGAGGCGAGACTATGGGCATTATGAACTGGTTCAAGAAAAAAGACAAAGTAGAAGCTACCTTTGAAGAAGCAGAGCAAGAACTCCAATCCTACAGCGGGCAAGAGACGGTATCTCAAGCGAACCCTTTTCAAGTCATTAAAGAAGAAAGCGGTTGTGGTAGTGGAGGCTGTGGAAGCGAAACGAAAACCACGAATAGTGGCGGATGCTGCAGCACCGAAAGTCCTTCAGTACTGATGCATGTGACTACTCAAACCACCCTACGAGAAGCTGGGCAAAACCCCATTGCCCTTGAAATCATGCTCAAAAGCGGGTTGCCTTTCGGATGCGGAATGAAACATTTAAGCATACAAGAAGCAGGAAAGTCTTCCGGATTGGGTGCTCCAAAAATCAAGAAGATTGTGGATGAGATTAATGAGAAAATAGGAAATAAAGACGGGAAACAAAGTAAGTCCGTGGCGCCCTTGGAGGGCGGAAAAATATCCGGGAAAAAGACCAAAGAAAGACCAGTAAAAGCACCTGGAAAAAAGGGAGGGAAAACAAAAAAATGAACCAAAAAAGCGTATTCCTAGACATCGACCGAGACCGATTTGACCACGCAGACCCAGAAAATAACATCCTCGATGCAGGATGCGGCCTTACTGAAGAGATTGTCCGGATGATCTCCAAAGAAAAGAAAGAGCCTGAATGGATGCTTCAAAAACGACTCCAAGGCTATGCGTTATGGAAAAGTAGACCCATGCCTACCTGGGGACCTAATTTAGATAAACTCGATGTTGACAAAATACGATACTACGTCAAACCAGACGCTAAACCGAGCCAAAAATGGGAAGATGTCCCAGCTGACATGAAGAAAACGTTTGAGCGCATCGGCATCCCTGAAGCCGAACAGAAGTTCCTTGCTGGAGTTGGAGCGCAGTATGACTCTGAAGTGGTCTATCACAAATTAAAGAAAGAATGGGAAGACAAAGGCGTCTTGTTTGAAGACATGGATGTGGCCCTCCAAAAATACCCTGACCTTGTCAAAAAATACTTCATGACCCAATGCGTACCGGTAACGACTCATAAATTTATTCACCTGCACGCTGCTGTCTGGAGCGGAGGAACGTTTATCTACATCCCCGCTGGTGTAAAATTAAGCATGCCTTTACAAGCCTACTTTAGAATGAACGCAAAAAAAGGCGGACAATTTGAACACACCTTAATTATAGTTGATAAAGATGCTGAACTGCATTATATTGAAGGATGCTCAGCCCCCCAATACAGCGACATGAGCTTGCACGCAGGCTGTGTAGAAATCTTTGTCATGGATGGCGCACGCTGCCGATACAGTTCGGTAGAAAACTGGAGCCGAAACACCTACAACTTGAACACCAAACGAGCCATTGTTGCTCGAGATGGCATCATTGAATGGGTCGGCGGGAACTTAGGAAGCGGCATAACCATGCTCTACCCCTGCAGTATTCTCAAAGGAGATAACTCTAAGAGTGACCATTTAGGCATTGCCTTTGCCAACACCGGACAAGACCAAGACGTTGGAAGCAAAGTCATCCACATCGGCCGCAATACCAGCAGCACGATCCGAAGCAAAAGCATCAGCAAAGGCGGCGGCATCAACACTTTTAGAGGCCTAGTCACCATCAAAAAGGGAGCGAGCGGATCTAAATCCCATATGCAATGCGATGGCCTCATCTTTGGCGCCGGCAGCGTCAACAACACCATTCCTAGCTTAAACATTGATGAGGAAGACTGCAACTGCGGACACGAAGCCACCGTCGGACGGATTAGTGAAGAACACATCTTCTACTTGATGAGCCGCGGACTCACTGAACAAGAAGCTAAGCAACTCATTGTGGGGGGCTTTATCGAGCCTATTGTGAAGGAATTACCTCTAGAATACGCCGTTGAATTGAATAAACTCATCGCCATGGAGATGGAGAATAGCATCGGGTGAATCATCATGAAAGGACTCGATGTACGCAAAGATTTTCCTATTCTAAAAATAAAGGTACACGGCAAACCCTTGATCTACCTAGACAATGCAGCGACCAGCCAGAAACCTAAGACTGTGATTGATGCCATCTCTACCTATTACAAAGAAAACAATAGCAATGTACATAGAGGCTTGCATACATTAAGCGAAGTAGCTACGCAGCAGTACGAGGAAAGCCGCTCTATTGTGGCCAAGTTTATTCATGCCCAACCGGAAGAGATTGTTTTTACACACAATACTACGGAAAGCCTCAACCTGGTTGCACGCGGCTTTTTATCTAGCTATGTACCTGGCAGCGAGATGGTTTTAACGCCCATGGAGCACCACAGCAATTTGGTCCCGTGGATTACCCTAGCTAAGAAACATCATCTGGTTGTTCGGTATGTACCTATGCACCCTGATGGAACATTGGACTTGAAAACCTTCCAACATATGCTTAGTAGCAAAACCAAACTTGTTGCTGTGACTCACGTGAGCAATGTACTTGGCACTATCAACCCTGTCGAAGAGATTGCACGACTGGCACACCGGCACGATACGCTTGTGGTTGTGGACGGCGCTCAAAGCGTTCCCCACCTGCCTGTGGATGTGCAAAAAATGGGTTGTGATTTTTTAGCGTTTTCTTCTCATAAGATGTTAGGACCGACTGGAGTGGGAGTGCTGTACGGACGAAAAGCCTTACTTGAGAAGATGGAGCCTTTCTTGTATGGCGGCGGCATGATCAACGAAGTGACGTATGAGAACGCAACGTGGGCAGAATTGCCTAACAAGTTTGAAGCGGGGACACCCAATATTGCCGATGTGATCGCGTTTGGAACCGCCGTGAAGTACTTACAGAAAATTGGAATGGGAAGAATTCAGAAACATGAACAATTATTGACTCAGTATGTGATGCAAAAACTAGGGCAGATGGAAGGCGTAACGATCTACGGGCCTAGTGCTGAGAAGCGCATTGGAGTTGTGAGTTTTAATTTGACTGGTGTGCATCCCCACGATGTGGCAACCTTACTTGATAAACAAGGCATTGCCATTCGCGCTGGACACCACTGTACGATGCCCCTACATAAAAATTATGGTATGCAAAGCAGCTGCCGGGTTAGTTTCTATTTGTATAATACGATGAAAGAAATTGATGCATTGTGTGAAGCGCTTGAAAAAGTGAAGAAAGTGTTTGAAAAGAAAGCGACGATCAAAAACGAAGGAGGACAGGACCTAAAGGGGTGAGCCCCTTTGGAACCCCCTAACATGAGATACCCGACTGGAGAAGATCCCCTCGCTGACGCGGATGAAATGTATCGAGAGCACATCCTGGATCATTACCAAAGTCCTAGATATGCTGGACGGATTGCAAAGCCAGATATGTATCATAAAGAATTGAATCCGAGCTGCGGAGATGAGATTGAGCTGAGCGTACGGCTGAGTGGCGGAAAAATAAAAGAAGCGAAGTTTGCCGGGCACGGTTGTGCGATCAGCCAAGCTGCGGCTTCGATGCTGATGGAAAAGATTCAAGGGAAACCATTGAAGGAAGCGGCTAAGATGACCAAAGAAGAAATGCTGGAGTTACTAGCAATACCTATCGGGGTTGTACGGATGAAATGCGCGCTGCTGGCTTTGCGGACATTGGAGCGAGCGATCCTAATCCATGAAGCAAAGGTGGCACGATGAAAGGACTTGAAGTCAAAAAGTTAAAGGTAAGTGTCGATGGTAAAATGATCCTCAATGGAATTAACTTAACCGTGAAACAAGGCGAGGTTATTGCTCTGATGGGAAGGAATGGTTCGGGGAAGAGCACCCTTGCTAATACCTTAATGGGACACCCTAAATATAAAGTAGAAGAAGGAAGTGTTAAACTAAACGGCGAAGATATTTTGAGCTTACCTGCGTACGAACGAAGCAAAAAGGGATTGTTTTTATCATTTCAGTACCCGGCTGAAATCCAAGGCGTCACCTTAAGCAACTTCTTACGTGCCACGATGAATGCTAGGCGCAAAGAAAAGATCCCTGTTCTTGAATTTGTTAAACTATTGAAGAAGAAGATGGCTGAACTCAGCATTGACCCCAAGTTTGCTTCTCGGTACTTGAACCATGGGTTTAGCGGCGGAGAGAAGAAGAGAAGCGAGATACTGCAATTGGCGTTGTTGGAGCCCAAGATTGCTGTTTTGGACGAGACGGATTCAGGGTTGGATATTGATGCTCTGAAGACCGTGGCGCAAGGAGTAAAGAAGCTGGTTAGTCCGAAGATGGGTGTATTGATCATCACACACTATCAAAGGATATTGAATTACTTGAAGCCAGACCGCGTTCATGTCATGATGGACGGCAAGATTGTGAAAAGTGGTGGGAAGGAATTGGTGAAGTTATTGGAAAAGAAGGGGTATGAAGGGATTGAGAAGTAAAAGATTACTCCCTATATCTGTGGCCTAAAATAATCTTTTCCAGGTATAACTCCTTTTTTTCCAAATCATAAGAGAAAACAATCCTAAGCTTACCAATCCACAGCCTACAGCTTCCCTTCAGATCGTAATGCAGATGCTTATATAGTGAAAATGGTAAATTTTTGTATATTTTGTACCATTTTCACATATAGTAAATGTGAATATAAGGTTCGACTATTTATCACATTTACTATACCTTAAAGGGTCTTGGGCGACTTCCTCCATTTTGTCCTTAACCCTTGCTTGCAGAGACGGATCAAGCTTTTTTAAATCCTTAGCAAACTCTTTCGTCGGAAGAATCCTATAACTCATCCCAACTCACAAATTCCCGCTTCTTAACCTGGCCTTTTGCTTTCTTATAAGAACGCATAAATTTCTTATCCCCCATCAGCTGCAAAGACTCGACAATGCTATTAAACTCGTCCTTCACTTTCACCAAATCTGCGATTGCTTGCTTATGCACAACTAAAGTAGATACCATACCCACAACTAATATTTCTTCATTTATAAGGTTTTCCGCCCAAACCCGGAAATATTTCGGGAGGATTAGATGATACGGAACATGGATTCTGTATTGGCACAATCGGTTTCATACTGTTTCCCGTCTGCAGATGGTAATTTCAGTTGTCGACAAAATGTCGATAACTCAATTTTCGAGGTTTCAGCCTCTCTTTTCTTAACCCTATACTAGTAATCTTTGGCATCCGTGCTTTCCGTAAGTACCTCGACGACAAAAACCCAAAACCTTAAAAAGGATTCATCCCTAATACCTACTCATGACTGAAGAAAAAGCGGAAGAAAAGGCTCCTGTACTGGAACCTGTACCGGGCTATGATGAAGATGAATTTGGTGAGAAGAAAAACCAGAAAGCCAAGGGAAGCTATTCCGTTTACAAACGAGGCGGCGGACGGAGGAGCGCGAAATGACTAAAACAGTTTTGATGCTACTCGCACCTACTAATTTCAGAGATGAAGAGTATTATGAGACTCGGGAAGTACTGGAAAAGAAAAAGATCAAAATCGTTACTGCAAGTGTCAGCCAGATTGCCGAGAGCAAACAAGGCAAACATGAGGAAGTGGACTTGATTATCCATGAATTGGAAGATGTATATGATGCCTTGATTCTTGTTGGTGGCGGAGGAAGTCGAGATTACTATGAAGATACAGATGTACTGGAATTAGCTAAGAAATATGTGGCTGAGAAAAAGATTGTGGCGGCCATTTGTGCTGCACCAGGCATACTTGCGCATGCTGGATTATTAGAAGGGAAAAAAGCCATTTCTACTATGGATGATCAGGCACTGCTGGAAAGCAAAGGCGCCAAACTTGTACAAGAAGATGTGGTGGTGGATGGTAATATCATCACGGCTTCTGGACCTCCTGCTTCTAAGGCATTTGGCGAAGCCATTGCGAAGAAACTCAAAGCCTAAAACTATATATAATAGGTTCTAAACAGCAAGCTTTAAATATTTAAACGTATTTACGTATTTTTATGGTAAGTGTCACCTTGTCTGTACCTCCAGAAATCAAGAAGAAAATGGAGAGATACGATGAAATCAACTGGTCAGGATATGTTAGAAAAGAGATTCTCAAGAAAATTGATGAACTAGAAAGAATAGAAAAGATACGTAAAAAACTAGACGGATAAGAACTCCTCCAGCTATCCCTATTACCAAAAAAACTTACTATGAAATTCACCAAACTCCTCTTTGGATCGGCTGGGATTCCTCACTCTACGCCGAAGCCGGTTGGCACAGAGAATGGTATCAAAACGATTCGAAAACTTGGCTTAGATGCCATGGAATTTTCCTTTGGACCTGGCGTTTACCTGAAAGAAGAAAGTTGTGCGGCAATAAAAGAGACGGCGAAAAAGAACCAAGTCGTTTTGAGTGCGCATGGACCCTATTACATCAACTTCAATGCCATCGAGAAGAAGAAACTCTATGCGAGCCATGGCTACATTCATCGAGCGGCTAAAATTGTAGACTTATGTGGTGGGCACTCTGTTGCGTTCCACGCTGCTTACTACATGAAGATGCCTTCCTCTAAGGTATTTGACAACGTGAAGAAACAACTTAAGGAGCTGGTTAAGAAACTAAAAGATGAAGGCAATAAGGTATTGTTAAGGCCTGAGTTGACTGGAAAACCCACCCAATGGGGGGATTTGAACGAGATCATTAAGATTGGACAGGAGCTGGACCAAGTACTACCCTGCATTGACTTTGGGCACTTACATGCGCGAGAGGGACGCTATAACACATATCCGGAAGTTCGGGGTGCCTTGGAGGCGCTGGAAAAGGGACTCGGGCGAGAGATCCTAGATAACATGCACATCCAGATTGCCGGGATTGAATACACTGAAAAAGGAGAGCGTAGACACCTGAACCTGGATGACTCAGGCTCTGATTTAAACTATAAAGACATTGTTCGTGTGTGGAAAGAGTTCAAGATCAAAGGGGTTGTTATAACTGAGACACCTAATCAGGAAGACGATGCGCTGAAATTGAAGAAGATGTGGGAGAAAAAATAATTACCACTCTTCTATTTGAAGTCCTGGGATCTTATCGAAGTGCTTCTTGTTGCGTGTGATGAGAACATCGTTTCCCGCCAAGACAATGGAAGCGATGAATACATCAACCGTCCCTATCATAGCACCTCGTTTCTTCAATTCATAAAATATCCTTGCAGCAATCTGCGGAGCAGTATCCTCAAAAGGAATTCTAGGAATATCCTGCAACAAAGTCAGCACTTCTGCCCATGTTTTTTCACGATCATTAGAACCATAAACTCCCTCAAAAAGCTCTGCCTCGGAAAAAACAGTTGTTGCTAACGAATCATTTCGCTTTTCTAACTCTTTGATCTTCCTTAAAGCATCCTGATTTTTACGACCCAAAGCAATCAAGATATCTGAATCCAAAAGAACCAATTTACCTAAACCTCCGATCCACATCGTGCCGCCGCTCAAAAATCTCCTTAAAAATACGATCACACTCCTCATCCGAACCATGCCACCAGCCGGCGTGTTTCAATAAAGAATCCTTCTTGCCACCATGCGTTCTTCTAACTACCATTGAAAAAGACTCTCCTGGACGCTTTTCTCTCTTTAAAAGGAGATAGGCGTCGTCGGATAATGAGATGATCTTGACCATAAGATATATGTATGCATGCATGTATATAAAGGTTACGGTATCGATGAGGAACTAAATTAACGCTCAAAACGGCGTACAAAGTGTCGATGTTGCCGGAACCATTAAAAATGAGGGCTTCAAGAAACTAGCTTAATCAAGTGAAAACATGAACAAGACCTACATGGCCCTTGCTTTTCTTACCCTCCTTGTCCTTGCCGGATGCACTAGCCAAAAGCCTGCTGAAAATGCTTATAAATTCGGTGCCGTCTTCCCCCTCACCGGCGACAACATTCTATGGCGAATTTGCCATCACTCGGTACGAAAATGGGAAATGGGTGAAGACGTGAAGAATTTACACACGGACGACTTGAATACTATCTTTTTCCTCCAGCAAGAAAACCTTATTGCCGGCGCCGAACTTGTATTTTTCTGCGAGTTCCTTTGGAATTCGAAGACCGATGCTCTTTCCCCATCTCGACAACGTAGCTTGATGCAATTTAAGTTTCCTGAATTTCTCTGCGACTTCATGCAACTGATCCATCCCCAACCAAGATTCTCCACAGGAAGAGCACTTGAAATAGCGATGTTCAATGTTCTCCGGAGGCAAGCGCAATGACTCCTCAAACGCCTTACCCCCACATTCCATGCAACGCTTTGATTTTTTCATTTTCTTCTCTTCACCTCGATTGTGACTATTTTGATTTT
This sequence comes from Candidatus Nanoarchaeia archaeon, assembly GCA_035289665.1. Classification (GTDB taxonomy): domain Archaea; phylum Nanobdellota; class Nanobdellia; order Woesearchaeales; family SM23-78; genus JBBSWA01. Next base: position 20,398 of record DATDWO010000058.1, on the reverse strand, counting down.
TGTACCGATGATTTCATCCACGCAAATGACCGTAAACCCCTTGTATTCCTTAATAAATTTGACATTGTTCTTGCCAAACTTTATGACTTGGCCACCCTTCAACGTGGCCTCGACCATATCCGGCGTAACGCCTCGCTTCTTCGCCCTCAGATAAGCATGCCATTTGACTATAAATTCGTACTGGCTTATATCAACCATATCTTGAGATATCTTGGACTATTTAAATCTTTTTCCTTTCAGGTGGGAGAATGAAACGACCCCACTTACGTAAAACCCTTACCTCCTTTATTGTGGCCTGTGCCCAAAATAGCCCCCCTGTAGAAAAAACATAAAAAGCCCTTTAGAAACCTAGAGGAATAACGAGGTGGAAGACATGAATAAGACCCTGATTGGCAGCTTGATCGGACTAATCCTCCTATTAATAGGATGCACTGCCAATCAACAAATTCATTCTAGCGACCTCATTAAAATAGGCTTTATCGGTGCGTTGACCGGAGACGCTGCGGATTATGGCACTACTTCTCGAGATGCCCTTGAGATTGCCCTTTCTGAGATTAATGGTGCGGGTGGAGTGAATGGAAGGCTTATCCAAATATTATGGCAAGATGGCAAGTGTAATGGCAAAGAAGCCAATAGTGCCGCACAAAAACTCATTTTTGAAGACAAAGTCAAAATCATCATCTATGGAAGTTGCAGCGGAGAACTCCTTGGCAGTGCACCCATCCTTGAAGAAAATAAAGTCATTGGTTTTGCCACCTATCCCAGCAGCCCAGACATCACAAAAGCAGGCGACTACATATTCAGAAATGTTTACAGCGATGCAGACACCGGAAAAGCGACTGCTCAAGACATGATCAAAAAATATAAAACCGTCAGCATCCTCAGCGAACTGAGCGACTACTGCCAAGCCCTCAAACGAGTCTTTGTCGAAGAATACATCCGATTAGGCGGGAAGGTTTTGACGGATGAAGACTATGAGCAAAATAATCGCGACTTCCGCACTCCCCTACTCAAAATCATAGAAGCCGGTCCTGAAATCATCTTCCTCAACCCCCAATCCTCTTCTACTGGCGCCGCTCTCTTTAAACAACTCAAAGAGCTGGACAATAAAATTCCATTATATACTAACTTTATTCTAAGTGGACAAAGCGCTATTGACACTGCAGGATCTGCTGCAGAAGGAGTCGTCTTTGTATCAGACCCTGAACCCAACGGAAAGCAAAAAGACGAACTCTTTGCCAAGTACGAACAGAAATACGGCAAAAAACCAGCCTACAACTACCCTGTAGCCAGCACGTACGACGCACTTTATATATTGGCTCAGGCTCTGAGAGAAATAGGTTATGATGCAGACAAACTTAAGGAATGGTTGTATAAAATGCCAGAATATGATGGAACCTTAGGAAAATATCATTTTGATGAAAACGGCGATGTGGTTGGCATTAAGCCCTTAGTCATGATTGTGAAAAATGGAAAAGCGGAGAGAACGGAGGGATAAAATGAAGAAAACACTCATTGGATTGATTGGTGTATTACTATTACTCGTTGCCTGTGGACAACAACCTGGTAGCAACTCCAGCGAACCGATTAAATTAGGAGTCATTGGACCCCTTACTGGCGACGTGGCTTCTATCGGACAAAGCATGCAACGTGCCTACCAACTTGCGGCTGAGGAAGTCAATGTAGAAGGCGGCATCCATGGCCGACAGGTCCAACTCATCTTTGAAGATGGACGATGCAATGGCAAAGATGGTAGTAACGCTGCCAATAAACTTGCCAACATCGATAAAGTATCTGTTATCCTAGGAGCTGGATGCTCCCCTGAAACCCTTGCTGCAGCCCCCATCACGGAGGCGGCAAAAATCATATTGCTTTCCAGCATTTCTTCCAATCCCGATGTCAGTAAAGCCGGGGACTATGTCTTCCGAGACTACCCTTCGGATGCTTACATGGGAAAATTTGCTGCTGAATATGCTTATACTCAACTTGGAAAGCGAAAGGTAGCGACGCTCTACTGCCTGAATGACTTCTGCACGGCCATCAAAAAAGTATTCAAGAACCGATTTGAAGAACTTGGCGGAAAGGTTATTACCGAAGAAAGCTTCGAACCAGATAGCAAAGACCTACGAACCCAACTCACTAAAATCAAAGAAACTCAACCCGACATAATTTATTTCCTTGCCTTCACCGACGCCAGTGTCATTGGAATTGTACAAGCCAAAGAACTGGGCATTGACGTACCCTTACTTGGTGGAGATCCCTGGAGCGACCCAGACATCCACAAGAAAACAGGAGACGCTGCAGAAGGTATTCTCTGGGCAGAACCTTATACTCCCCTTAGCGAGGAGTTCAAAAACAAGATCTACGCTAAATTCGGCCAAGTTGACCTCACTACCGGAACTGGCCAAGCCTACGATGCCTTACACATCATTGCCAAGATTATGAGAAAAGTAGGAACTGACTCCACAAAAATAAAGGATGAATTGTATCAAGTCAAAGACTACCCTGGTGTCAGCGGAACCATTGGTTTTGACGAAAACGGTGACTTACTTGAAGCCCGATACATCATTCACACCTTGAAAAATGGAAAGGTAGAAGATGCTTATAAATAAGGAAGAAACTGTTTCTTTCCTTTTTTATTTTTGTATAAAAGCATAAAAGGCATAAAAGATTTATAAACAAGGGAAAAACAAAGAGACCATGGAAGTCGTATCCCAGCTCATCATGAACGGCATTATTGCCGGTGGCATCTACAGTTTGATTGCTCTGGGATTGACCATGGTCTATGGCATCTTGAAGTTCATCAACTTTGCCCATGGAGAAATTTTCATGATTGGGGCGTACATTGCATGGACCTTGAACATTGGAATTAGACTGCCTTTCTGGCTGAGTTTTATCCTAGCTATGGTTGCTACGGGCATCGTGGGCTATATCATTGAGAAAGTAGGCTATAAGCCTCTGCGTAATGCACCTAGCTGGGCCCCCCTTATTATTAGTATCGCGATCAGCATTTTCTTTCAAGCTTTAGCCATTATGATCTGGGGCGCCCAGATCAAGACGTTTAGAACGGGGGAGATTCAACAAGGCATCCCCATCTTAGGAGCCATCATCACCCCGATTCAAATCACCATCTTAATTACTAGTCTTGTATTGATGGTAGCCTTGTACTTCTTCATTATGAAAACAAAAACCGGGAAAGCTATGCGAGCCGTTGCCGATAATAAAGATGTCGCGGCGAGTATTGGAATTAATGTAAATAAGACTATTAGTACTATATTCGTTATAGGGAGCGCGCTTGCGGGCGCGGGGGGCGTATTGGTTGGGATTGAACAAAATCTGACTCCGATGATGGGCGTACCTATGACCGTTAAAGGATTTACTGCTGCGATTGTGGGAGGCATCGGAAACATCTGGGGGGCTGTGATTGGCGGATTTGCCATTGGCTTTATCGAGAACATTGGAATCTTTTTCATCCCTTCAGGCTATAAAGACGCCATTAGCTTCTTTGTACTGCTGTTGATGCTCATCTTTAGGCCGCGAGGGATTGTTGGCGTGAAAAAAGAAGAAGAGGTGCGCGGCTAAATGGCGTACTTTGAACACATTGCCATCTTGGTAGGCATTTACACGATCTTGACGATTTCGCTGAATTTGAATATTGGATTTACTGGACTGATCAATTTAGGACATGCCGCATTCTACGGTATTGGGGCTTATACTTCTGCTTTGCTGACGATGGCCGGCATTCCTTGGTTTATCAGCTTCCTCCTTGCCGGAATTGTGGCAAGTATCTTTGGATTCCTCATCAGCGTACCTTGCTTACGACTCCGAGGCGATTATCTGGCTATTGCCACTCTTGGATTCGGCGAGATCATCCGAGCGGTTATGAAAAATTGGGTTGGACTCACTCGAGGACCTCTTGGTATTCCAGGCATTCCCAAAGCCAGTATTTTTGGTATGAGTTTTAGCGATCCTATCCACTTCTTGATCTTGGTTGCGATTATTGCCGCCCTTACCTTGTTTATTATCAATCGCATCACGAAGAGTCCCTTTGGACGTGTCTTGCGAGCGATCCGCGAAGACGACGTTGCTGCCCAAGCACTGGGCAAGAACCTTACTTATTACAAAGTTTGTACCGTTTGTGTCGGGGCGTTCTTTGCTGGACTTGCCGGAAGCTTGTATGCTCACTACATTACCTTCATTGATCCTACCACATTTACTTTGCAAGAGACGATTTTAATGATCAGCATGGTCGTCCTTGGAGGCATGGGCAGTGTGAGCGGCAGCGTTCTTGGAGCGGCCATACTGGTTATACTGCCAGAGCCCCTGCGATTCCTGAATTTGCCTAGTAGCATTGCAGCGGCCATGCGACAGATGATTTACGCATTAATCCTAATCTTATTGATGCTGTACAAACCTGAAGGAATCCTTGGAGAGAAAACATTCAAAGTACGAAGAAAAGGAATATGGAACCCTTTCAAAGCACTGAAAGAAAAAATGTACTTGCTTAGCATCTTCTCGATCCTTACTACTAGAAAGCATAGTGCTGCGTGCCCGAGGGCGCGTCCCCCCGCAACGCACTTGATAAGCAAACTTCGAGGACCTCGACCTCAGGATGCACAGAAATCGAAGATTTCTGGCACAAGGAATCCTAGATTCCTCTGTGCTAAGCAAACCGGGAGAAAGAGATAACCATGCTACGCGTACACAGTCTTCACAAACAATTCGGAGGCATCCACGCTGTCAAAGGCTGTGACTTTCATGTTGAACGAGGCAAGATAACTGCATTGATTGGACCGAACGGAGCCGGAAAAACGACCGTGTTTAACTTGATTAGCGGCTTCATCAAACCCGACAGTGGCAGCATCTTTTTTGATGGAAGCGATGTGACAGACTTTGAACCTTATCAGATTGCTCAGGCTGGGATTGGGAGAACATTCCAAATCATCCGATTGCTGCCCAAGATGAGCGTGCTTGAAAACATATTGATCGCCATGCCTGACCAAAACGAGAACTTAAGCCATGCCATTTTACGCAGCAAAAGCTGGAAAGCAGTTGAAGGACGCAATGTCGAGAAAGCCCTTGAATTACTCAAATTTGTTCATCTGGACGTTAAGGCTGAAGAACAAGCCCGACACTTAAGCTATGGACAGCAAAAGTTATTGGAAATTGCTAAGGCACTTGCATCTGACCCTCCACTTATTATGCTGGATGAGCCTGCCGCTGGAGTCAATTTAACTATGCTAAAGAAGATTGGAGAACTCATGGTGCAACTCAAAAAAGAGGGCAAGACTATTTTGTTCATTGAACACAACATGGACTTTGTCATGAAAATCGCTGACTGCGTCGTGGTCATGGACCATGGCGATGAGATTTGTGTTGGTAGCCCGAAAGAAGTAAGGAACAACAAAAAGGTCATAGATGCCTATTTAGGCACTACAAACCTGAAGGATGAATAATGAAAACCAACAATATGACCTTTTTGACCTCGCAAACCAAGCTTGCTCACAACAAAAAGGTCATAGATGCCTATTTAGGCACTACAAACCTGAAGGATGAATAATGAAAACCAAAAAAAGCGAAGCTAAAAGAAAGCCCATTCTCCATATTGATCACTTAGACTCTTGGTATGGGCAAGTACAAATCCTACATGACGTGAACATCCACGTCTACCCTGGAGAAATTGTGAGCATCATTGGACCGAATGGAGCCGGAAAGAGCACGGTGCTGAAAAATATATTTGGGTTGATTACCAAACGAAAAGGAGAAATTATGTTCAATGGAAGCCATATTCACCTGATGCCCCCCAACCAAATTGTGAAGCACGGCATTAGCATTGTGCCCCAAGGAAGAAGCGTCTTTCCCAGCTTGAGCGTTCTTGAAAATCTTGAACTTGGAGCGTACATCATGAAACAAGTCAATCAAGGAGACCTGGAACGGGTGTTGAAACTGTTCCCTGTCCTTCGCGAGCGACTTGGACAGAAAGCAGGCATGCTATCTGGCGGAGAGCAGCAAATGGTCGCCATGGGCAGAAGCATGATGCTGAACCCTAAATTATTGTTGCTGGACGAGCCTACACTTGGATTGAGCCCAGGATTTAAGAAACTGATTTTTGATAAGATCATTGAGATCAACAAGAAAGAAGGTGTCACCATCTTGATGGTTGAACAGAATGCGCGGAAATCGCTTGAACTGAGTCATAGAGCTTATGTATTGGAGCTGGGTCGAAACAAACTCATGGGGAAAGGAAAAGAACTATTGCATGACAAACGAGTGCAGAAACTGTACTTAGGTGGGGGATAAATCCTCTCGCTTGTATTTATCTGCAAAAGTTCTGGCTGCATCCATCCAAATAGGATCTGCAACAAATACCCTGATCGGTTTACCTGCTTCAGTAGAGAATAATTTTCCGTCTACCCTTCGTTCTCTTGCTACTATTTTCTCCATTTCACTTACTAACGCATCCTTGTCATCTATTAAATCATCTCCAATACCTGTTACAGCGCCGCCCGTGTGATCTTCCATAAACCTTATCTCAGGACCAGAGACAGCATCACCAAACTTTCTCAACACCATATATGGAAAGTGTGCACTTCTTGGCGGATGGCCTTCGATTATTTCAAATCCTCTTTCTCTCATATATTGTTGATCTTCTTCGCTTATTTCTCCCATCCTTTCACGTCCCTCCACCTCTTTTATTAAAAATAGGTCTTTCTTTATAAATATTTATGATGTTTTTTCATCTGAATGAGAACATGATTGAGACCTATTGATATAAGGAATCAGATCCTGCAAAGACCCTATTTTATCGGGTCTGCTAGAAGCTCCTGTCCGATCCAAGAGCACAGCGTTCATGCCTACTGCCCGCGGGCCTTCCACATCGGTCTTCTCATTGTCTCCTACCATCCACACCGCACCTTGTGGCAATTTCCATTCCTCCAATAGCCTATGATACATCTGCTCATCTGGTTTCATGATTCCTGCTTCGCATGAAAACACCCACGGCTAGATCCAGCCTTCTAACCCTAGATTAAAAAATACTTTCTTGTACTGAGAAGCAATATTCGAAATCAAACCTAAACGAATCCCTGCACCTTGTAATGAACTCAATGTATCCTTAACATCCTCGTAGCATCCTGCCAGAGCCACTTCACGCTCCAAACGCTCTTCGAACTCCCTAACGTCTATGCTTATATCCGGCCTCAAACGCCTCGCCAAATCGCCCATGGAAGCAAAGTCCTGCGTTAGTGCCAACTTCCTTGCTGCGCTCTTCTTCCTGCCTGAAAGACCAAGTGCTCCAAACATCAACGTGTACGGACTGATTTCACGATGCGAAAAAACCAATGTGTTCCAAAGATCAAAAACAACCCCTTGAACGCCTTTCATGAAACCGGAAAAGCAAGACTTCTTTAAAAATCAGTACCTAAATTTTACTTAAGCTCCGGATGATTTTCGGAAATGGAAAAATTATTTCAAAATGATCAGAAATCCTTCGGATTTTCATACTGAACTATTATAAAGAATTCCTAAGCCATGCACTGCATGGACGATGAAATTGAAGAGATTAAGCAGAAACTGATGAGCTACAAACCTGAAGATCTTGAATTTAATGAACCTCACTTCACGGATCGACTCGTATCTAGAAGAGAAAACAAGGAAGATGTTGTTCAACTCATCTTAAATCCAGGCCAGCTGGTTTATGTAAAAAAAGAAATTGGACTTTATGGCGATACCAAATATAGCCTATATTTTGAGCTGGAACCATATAGAACCCTTATATTACCTGTTATTTTTGATCGGAATCGTCGCAAATCTTTATATATAATAACGTATATCTTAAGGCATAGATCGTGGCGAAATATGGTGAATGAAAAATGAGAAAAATAGTCTCCTATGATGAACGAAACGACATCTTCTTTATACATAATGGATTCCTGAAAGGAGAAAAATTCTATGGAAACGAGATGATTGGAGACCTTGTCCTAGACGTATCCACCAAGCGACGAATTGTAGGAATCGAAATTCTAAACGCTACTCGATACCTTAAGCCTTTCGGAATAACAGAAGAAATACTAACTGCCTTAACAGACGCCCACCTGGAAGCAACCCTGACGCATGACAGCGCCACCTTAAGCCTCATCCTGAAAACAAAAAATAAAGAAATCCCTGTAAAAATAGCTGTAGCATTAGAGACCCCTATACCTGTTTTCTAAAAAAATTAAGAATACATCCATATAGCTACGACCACTGCTGCATCCAAGATGAGCCATAATACGGACGAAATAACAATGGGCTTTTCTTTATGCACAAAACCATAGATGATCCAAGGAATGGTTAATAAAGTATAGAGTGACCATGAAACGATGGATACTCCTGATGCGCTTTTCTGTGATAAAATCGTGTAAAGCTGAGGAATCCCCGTCAATGGTCCTACCACTGCAAGTACGACCAACAAGCGATCCAAGAAACGAACCCACGGATACGGGTGAGGATAGGGCTCTAGATTCTGATGAAGGCGCTTTCTTTGATGGATATGATAAATGGCGTATGGACGCATGACTTTTCTTGCCTAACTATATTATATAAATATTCCTACGGCTCTGTAGAAAGTCGTGGTAGCGGCCCAGGGTCAAATTCTTTTTTAGTGCTCTTTAGGCTGACAGGGGGGTTCGCCCCATCCGGGGGATGTCAGCATTCAGAGAGGGACAAGCAAGAATTTGAAGCCGCTACATGAGCAAAGCGAAAGACTTTCTACAAAGCCTATTCCTACACAATATTTAAAAACAACAAAGCTCGACCTTATCCTATGAAAAAATGGCTCATCCTTCTTCTACTACTTCTCCTCATTCAAATGGCAGTCGGACAAACCTACCCTAATATCCACGATGAAGCCAATGTTCTTCAGCCCCCCTATCGAGCATTGATCGAACAAGGTGCTTGGACCCTGCAAAATGCTCATCAAATACCCATCTATATCTACACCATCACTAGCCGCAGCGACCTTCCTGACTATGCTAAACAACTCCGTGGGCAGATTCCCCAACCCAGCCATGCCATTCAACTCATTATCAATCCCGCCTCTAAAATCAGCTATGGATATGTAGGCAATGAACTGGAAGGAGAATTGCCTCGCTCCGTCCTTGACCAAATGCTCCGAGTTATTCTCCAACCCCACTTGGAAGATCAGACATACGCTGCGGGAGTCAATGAATTATTACTACAAATGAAAGGATACTTAGCCAAAAAACCTGAAATTCTCAATCAATACCAACCCTCTGCTAAAGAAGAAGCCCACACCCTTTACTGGACGGGGTTGTTTATCTTACTACTTATCATCGGCAATACGCTACTGACTTTGATTCACACCCCTAAAAATAGATGGACAGCTAAAAGTGTTTTTTCCATTATTTTAATTGTAGCCAGTGTCTTCATCAACCCCTTCCTCTCTGGAGGCCTGCTTCTACTCAGCGCAGCCCTACTCGTACTGGATGCTCACAAAGCCCAACAACCCCAGACTATTCAGAGTTTCAGCGGAGGGAGCGGAGGATTTGGAACGACGGGCTTTGGCGGGTACGCGACTCACACCCCCGGTTTTGGTAATACCAGCTTCCAAACCTATCCTACGCAAAGACATCTAACTGTGAGACAAAAAGCGCATCAACTCATCAGTGCGAGTTTTGGACAATAAAGTCTTTATTTCTTTATCTGATCCAATTTTTTTTCTATTTTATCCAAACGCTTTTTCATGTCTTCCCACATATCCAGAACAATTTCGTGTGGAGGCTTGGGTCTGAATTCTTCAGGAATGGGCTTGCGATGCACTAAGAATTCAACGATTTTCTTGTCCTTCAACTTATAATATTTCTTTCCTTCTTGCCAATGACCCTCCACGAGACCAATCTCTTCCAAGAGGTTTAAGTGAAAATCAATGGTTTGCGGCTTTTTCTTCAACTCTAGCGCCAGTTCAGAAAGATACTTCTCCTTCTTGACCAAGCTTAAAAGCAGCTCTCGCCGGACGTCGCTTGCCAATGCTTTATGGACGATCTCGTCGAAGAGATGGGATGGGAGAGACATACTGGGAAGTTTCTATTATACTATAAAAACTTGATTATTCTATTTTCATAGGAAAGTCGAAACATTTATATACGGCGCTATATTCTATAATTATAGAAAAGCCGAAACAATGACTTTTCTGGAGAATAAAAATGAAACAAAGAAAATTGCGAGATTCGTTTATCCCACCAGCAGCTGTTTGCCTACCAACACTTGCTCTTCTGGGTGACAAAATGAATCGAAGCATGAGTATATCAGACCTTCTCAAAGAAGCAGAGGGCAAATGGAAAGCAGAACAAGACGAATATCTCAGCAGAGCAAGAACTGCACAAGAAGCAGGCGCACACGTAGCCGTACTTATGTACTACAGGAGCGCAGCTGACAATGCCTGGAATGGTCTTAATAAGTCATGGTACACTGCCGCAAGAGAATCCCTCACTGGCATAGTGCAGGAAACAGCAGTATACGCTGCAAGGCTCAAGAAACCAGAAGACCGTCAAGCAGTACACGACTGGGCAAGCTGTATTGCCACATGCACCCTCAAGGATGAAGAACTTGGTGCGAAAATTAACTCTCTACTAGACGAAAAAAGAGGTGAAACCAATGCCACCGCCTAGGCCCCATGAATCCTTAGACGAACAAGAACACAGACCCTTACCACACGAACGACAGGAACCACACCCTCATGAGCCCACGCATCGCGAGCTCATGGACAAACTCGAAGAAATCCTACACTACCTTCGACAACGATGAGGTCAACCGAAAAGACTAGAGAACCAATCTAGGAAGCGCCGCCAGATTGATTTGGACTGTTTTACACTTTCTTCTGTGGTGACTTCAGGTTCCTCTGATTTTTCTTCTGGAACTGTGGAAATGGAAGGCTCTTTTTCTGTAGGCTTTTCTTCAACTGGTTCTTCGACTACTGGTGACTGAATCACTGGCGGCTGAATGACTTGTGGCGGCTGAATGGGTGGCCTAATAACCTGAGGTTCCTGAACAATAGGCTTTGGAGGCTCTGGCTTAGAAAGTTGGATGGCACAAGGACCCAAACCCGGATAATCCATGATGAGTTCTTCTGGAGCTGTGCTAGGCTTATAATACTGAATCAACATTCCATAATCCGTAGCTCCATACCTATTATTGCTTGCACCATCTTGATACAGATCAAACGGAGGAATGCTGGTTGGGGTACGCAAAACTCCATTTCGATCATATCGTATGCCACTCACACTGACTTGGCCATTTCTTGTTGACACTGTAAACTCCAACGACTCATCACCCTTAGAATCCCTGAAATTCCTAGCCGGCGTTGTTAAACTCGCCAAGATGCTGCCTGCTGCTCCCCCCTCATTAGAACCAATGTCCAATATGCCCCCACCCCTAACGATGATCTGGGATGTATCTCCATTCAAGCCCCCGTTTCCGTCTAAGTCTAAGGATAAAGAATATGAAGGATCACTCGAGATAAATCCTCTAAAAGTAGAACCCCCCACCGCTAAATCAAATTGACCCAAAACCAAGTTTGGATCTAGGTCTGAAGCGGGCATAAAATTAACCACCTTCGGTCCTGAAGCTAAATCCTGAAAAACAACCACTTTGTTCGCCACGTCCACGCTCTCATACTCCAAGACATGCGACGACCCCACGACACCACCCCCTGTCACTAAGAACGTGTCCTTCCGATTGATATTAAAGGCATCTTCTGGAGTTGGACCGGTTAATAAGGCGTCAAATCCTGAAACTTCCTGCGTGATAAAGTCCCGAGTGGTGTCCCGACCATAACGCAACGTGCCACCGGAAACCTGCGCAAATGGAACATTGTACGGAACATTATTCCGATTCACAAAACTTAACCAATACTCATCATCCGCCCGCGCTGCTATCTTAACCTGGGAAGAGCCTGGACAGCCCACATAAGCAAAAACATACGGCAACAACAATAACAAAAGCAAAAAATACACTCTTTTCATGAAGATTAAAAACCACCACCCCTATATATAATATCCCTTCTTGCATAATAATTCCTTCTCGCAAGAAAATTTAAAAACAAAGCAAACCATCTAGTCTCATGCGCCTAGTATTATGCTTGATTTTCTTTCTCGCCTTCCTAACGATGAGCCAGGCCATCCCATCCTACGAAGGCTACGTCACCGACCCAGCCAAACTGTTTTCACCCGAAGAAAAAGCGAACTTAGAACAGATCCTTACTCAAATTGAGCACAACACTACTGCGGAGATCGCAGTCGTTACTGCTCCTAGCTTAGATGGCCTTAGTGTTGAAGACTATTCTATTCAATTAGCCGAGCAATGGAAAGTCGGCAAGAAAGACATAGACAATGGACTGATTATTCTGATTGCTCCAAATGAACGAGCGTATCGAATTGAAGTGGGATATGGACTGGAAGGCCTATTACCTGATAGCCTTACTGGAAGACTTGGACGAGAGATTTTGGTGCCGGCCTTTAAAGAAGAGAGGTATGGCGAAGGCACACTTGAATTGGTGAAAACCTTGCAAGGACTCCTGGAAGACAATCCTGAAATTGTATCCCGATATCGACTCAGCCCTTTAAACCAAGCTATTATATGGCTGATTATTTTTTCCTTTATTGCTGTATTTGGACTCATCTCTTATTACTCCATAAAACAACAACTCCACCCACCACGAAAAGGATCTGGAGGAAGCAACTGGGGAGGACCCATCTTTTTTGGTGGAAGAGGTGGAGGAGGAAGCGGTGGATTCGGCGGTTTTGGCGGCGGAAGCTTTGGAGGAGGCGGGGCTGGAGGAAGATGGTGAACTTCCTTATCCTTATATTTCTTAACTATTTTATAATGGAAAGGAATATAAATGTCACCGCACTTCCAATTTAATAGGGGATGTAATTCTGATTCGATGAGGTGTTTATATGAAGAAAGATTTAAATAGAAGACTACAGAAAGATTTAATCAAATTGGCCAAAGAAACACTCCTTATCTTCCTTATCGTTGGCATTGTTGCTATCACGGCAATTGCCACTAATTTTATGACTGAAAACAACCCTGGAAACATAGGAGGACAAGCCAGCCTCAAACACACGCCTTCATCTACACAACGAACGTTAGCTACCCAAGAGTATATCCAAACAAGCTGCACAGATACTGATGGAGGCATTGTTCTTAGAACACAAGGGACAGTCAACCCTCCTATTGGTCCTACAGGTACTGATTGGTGTAATACCTTTCAATTTGCTCCCATCCTTAGGGAATATTTTTGCGACTCCTGCAACAATACTAACGAATCAAACGCTCACTGGTTCAACTGCTTAGCCTATGGATTCACCGGATGTTCCAATGGAGCTTGTACACCCAGTACAGTGCCTGAACCCATTCTTTCAGATTTTTGCAAATGCGGGGATCAAGTTATAGATCCTGGTGAACAATGCGATGATGGTACATCAGACCCCCTCACCCCTATAGATCGATGTGCTAACTGCCTCCTCACCTTCTGTGGAGATGGCCTAAGGCAACTTCCCAATGGTCGCCTTACAGGCGGACCCCTAAATGATGGATATGAATCATGTGATGATGGCAACATGAATAGCTTAGATGGTTGCACAACTAACTGTCTTATCCATAATAATTCAACCAATTCAACCCAAGGTTGCGGTACCGCTGCCAACTGCTCTGTAACCTGCCCGCCTAGCTGGAGTTGCGTAGGATCCACTCAAAATGGATGCGGAGGCAAGTGCATACCACCCCTCTCTGTACATTGGGATTACTACAAAGCCACTTGCAAGGCTAAAGATAAAATCCTTATTGAATGGCGAACTACTGACGAAAAAGACACCTTCGGATTCATCGTGCAATGGGCCAACAACCAACTCGGACCCTTTACAGATGCCAGCCCAGGCATACCTGCCATGGGACCCTACAACCCCTACCAATGGCTCGACACAACAACAGATGTAAGCCCATTCAGCCCACAAAATGGAATACTCAACTGGTACAACATCCGAGAACTCTGCGCAAGCCCCCCGCCCTTCTGCAGCCAAACTGGATCCTTCACCACACAAGAAATCTGTCAAGATGAAACACCCGAAACACCCAAATGCGGCGGAATCGCAGGACTACAATGCCCAGAAGGATACCAATGCGTATGCCCTGAACCCAAAGAAGGAACCAGCGATGAACTCTGCACATGCGAACCTCTTTGAAACTAAAAAACTTCTTTTCTTTTTTTATTTATCCCATTACTACACCTAAAAAACAAACTTTATAAAAAGCAATTATCCTAGCTATCCCATGCCTGCATCCTTTGAAAAATTACAATCTGTGCTTGGCAGCGACCTGATCGGCATATCCGAATATGAAGGCAAATACGTCGTGATCCTCAAAAGACTGGGATTTGATGTCCTGGACAAAGCCTATGAAGAAGCCCAAAAGATCAACCCCCTGCCCTTGTTCTTAACTGAGGAAGAAATCATCGATGGATTGGACGTTTTCCCACTTGAATACTTAACCATGCAACAAACCCACAGCTTACTTTACGGAAAAGACGTTTTTTCCGAACTGGAGTTCAGCAAAGAAGACATCCGGCGGCAGCTTGAGTTTGAATTCCGAAGCAAACTCATCCAGCTTCGTGAAGGCTACCTGGCCATCGCCCATAGCCAAAAACTCCTCCAAGAACTCCTTCAAAAAGCGACCCCCACCCTCCTCCCTTTATGCAGAGGATTGTTGTTTTTAAAGACCAAAGACCTCCCTGAGCGGGTTCCGGACATTTACGACGAGCTTTCCAACAGCTACCGCATCAATGTAACGATCCTCCACAAACTATATAATATGCGAAGCTATTCAGAAGACGAACAAAAAGAAATCATACAAAAACTCATTGCGCTCCTCCAAGAAATGAGCCAAAAACTCGACAAATTGGTGATTCGATGAAAAAACAACAAAGTACGGGAAAATATTGGGCCATCGGGATTATTGCCGTTGTAGTCCTTGTTCTCTTATGGATGTTTGGCACCTATAATAGCCTTGTAGGCCTACAAGAAAGCGTAAAAAACGGCTGGGCTGATGTTGAAACCCAATACCAACGACGGGCTGATTTAATCCCTAACCTGGTCGAGACTGTTAAAGGCTATGCCTCCCATGAAAAAAACCTGTTTGAAGACGTGGCCAAGATGAGAAGTGCCTGGGCCAACGCCAAAGAAAGCGGCATAGATGCTCAAATTGCAGCTGCCAAAGGACTGGATGGAGTGCTAGGGCGATTGATCGCCGTTGCAGAGAACTACCCTGACCTGAAAGCCAGCCAGAACTTCTTAGCCCTACAAGACCAATTGGAAGGCACAGAGAACCGCGTTTCTGTAGCGCGAACTCGATACAATGAAGTGGTACGAACGTATAACACCAAGATCAAACGCGTACCCGGCAACATCGTTGCGGGCTGGTTTGACTTTACTGAAAAACAGTACTTTGAATCAACTGCTGGAGCTGAACAAGTTCCTCAAGTGAAATTCCTATAATTCTTCCTATTTTCAACTTACTTACTCTTCTTCTCATTTTGGTATAAAGTGATTGCGCTGTGGAAACCCACTAATTAGCCAAAAAGATAAGGTTTATTTCGGTGCTGTCAAAAATACAGATTCAAGAAGGAGGCTTTACAACAGTATGTGGGCTAAAGCCAGGGACGCTAATAATGAGCAAATCTTGTTAGCGTCCCTGCATATAGCAAAGGACAACTATTGCTCAATTATTATTGTCCTTTGCTATAAAACCCCGAAAAGTATTTGAATAAAAGCCGCTGGCAAATAAATAAAGAACATGCCTGACTTAGAAGAATTTTTTATGGAAGTCAACGCCGCACTAGCTGATGATGCGCCGGAATGGGTGATCGAAGCCTGCCGTAAAAAACTCAAAAAATACCCGGACGAACCCGCCCTCACCTTACACCTTTGCCTGGCAGGCCTATATTCAGAGAGACTTGGGATGACCCTCAACAAGCTCCTTCCCCAACTCCAAAGCACTACAGGACCTTGGCGCTTGGCCTTCCTAGGACTACTTGGTCATTGCTTGAACAGAATAAAAGATAAACCGGAACAGTGGCCTAATATTCAAACAGAACCCCTCGAGAAGCTACTTAAAGAAACCCCTTCCCTATTCCGGGATTACCGCACAGAACTCCTTAAAATCCTCCCACCAAAAACCGCCTTGTTCCTTCTCTTAGTACTCGGAACTCCCAAAAAAGATCTGAAAAAAGCCGAATCCGGCACTTACCTTGAAGAAGAATTCCTACTGAGCTTCTTAGAACATAGACCCTTCAATCTGCCGCCGAACATAAAAAGCAAAGACCCCCGCCTCCTAGACGTACTCTCCAAACTCCACTCCGGCCTCCACGAAGAAGCGTCCTGCATCGTTTCGGAAATGAATATTCCAGATTACCTAAAGATCGGATTCCAAGCCGAAGCAGAGGCCTCTAAAGGATGCTTACTCCAAGCTTATACACTAACCCAAAGAGCCATACAGGAAGGCTGGAAAGGACCTGTCCCTAAAGCCCGCTTAACCCTCTATCTTCTAGGAAGAGGGAAATACAAAGAAGCCCAACGCGCCCTCCAAAACATACCCAAAAACACTTCTTCCGCCTTGTATGCTGAGGGCAACCTACTCGTATACAAAAAAAAATACACCCGCGCTCTCAAGCTCTTCCAACGCATACCCAGCCAAGCTCCCTTCTCCGAGCGGCTAAGCCTATCCCTTATGGAATGCTACATGTGCCTTGGCCAACACGAAAAAGCGAAGCCGCACCTGCAAGACTTAGTTCAAAACGGCAATGATAAAATCCTGGTTCGCTTCGCCCACCACCTCTGCGCTGAAGAAAAATACGAATCGTGCTTGTTTGCATGCGAGCAACTTCCCTACCCTGATGAAGAAGTAGTTTTTTTCAAAGCCATTTCGCTCCACGCCCTCAAAAGATATGAAGAAGCGGTTTCCTGCTGCCAGCGATTGCTGAACACAACGGACCCTGGAAAGCTCGCCTGGATCCTGGATGCTTTCTCTAAGAAGACAGAAATCCTGCTTCCCTACGCCAATCGGCTTCTCGAACTCGAACCGAACAACATCCGCGCCCAGGAAATAAAAGCCAGGGCCCTCTTCCGGAAAGGCCGATATACTGAAGCAGAACACTGCCTCTCGCTGCTAAAAAATAAAACTGCTCATTACCTACGAGCACAATGCCTAGAAAAAGTAGGAAGGCATGAAGATGCGATTCCTCTCTACGAAAAAGCTGTATCTCTTAAGTCACGACAAATTCAAGTGCAGAAAGCGATCCGTCAATGCACAAAAGTTATAAAAGAAAAAAAGACTATGGAAGAATTACGGCGAAAAGCAGAAACCTACCTTCAAAGCAAGGAATGGGGAAAACTCTTCGAGACCGCCCGCACGCTCCTCCACCATATTCCAAAAGATATAAAGGCCCAATGGTGGCTTGCCAGAGCCTGCAACGAACAAGGTGATGAAAAAAGAGCCCGAAAACACTATCAAACGCTTTCTTGGGCCGCCATAAAAGATGAAGAAATACTAAATGACCTGGCTGCAAAGGCCGCATGGCTCGGACTCCCTAAAGAAAGCATCCTTAAAAAATTAGAAGAAATATCACCAATAAACCCGCACGTCTGCTGGCACAAAGCCCTACAACTGCATCAGGAGGGAAAGACGAAGGATGCCCTTTTTTATCTTGACAAGGCCTCACAAGACCCAGAAATAGCCGCTCAAACCGATTTTGTCCAGCTCTATGGCGATGCCCTCTTAAACGGCCAGAAATACGAGGAAGCCATCCAATGGTATCAAAAAATCCCTGAAAAAAAATCCGCATTCCAGATAGCCTACTGCTTATGGAAAACAGCAGGAAATTATGAGATATACATTGAGCCGTTCTTCCACTCGGACTTTCAAGAACTTCAGAAAGAATGGCAACCCCTCAAAAAAACGAGCATTGATGAGGAAGAACAGAGCCGATTCCTCGCCCACTGCCAACACAGCTACGCTTGTTATCTCCTCCGGAAAGGTCTTGTTTTGGAAGCCGCCAAAACCTACGCTCAACTCTCTTCAGAAGATGACGCTGACATAAAGAAAGCCGTTGCTGCCTTCACTCAACAACATGAAACCTCGCTCCCCGTCTACCTAAAAACACAACTTGGCGCTGAAGGAAAGCGACTCACCCTGTGCGATACCAATGTCCTCGTTTTTAAGATCCTAGGAGAACTAAGCGAAGCAGAACTATTTCAGGCTCCACAGTGCCGAGTAGCGATTCAACAATTCGAGCGCCTCCTACGCAAGGACATACTGCTTTACCTTCCCCCGCACATTGTCCGGGAAACGACCCACGTTCTGAGCAAGATCCTGACCGAGATCTCTACCGATCCTGAAAATAAAAAAAGACTGCACCAAGCTGTACTGCTAAAAATACGTGAACTCGAAAAAAACCATCCTCTTTCCCTTCCTGAAGCATTAACAGCAGATGAGACCCTCCTCTCCCGCATAAAAGAATTCTACCAAAAACACGAAAAAACCCTACGAGAACTCACTGAAAAGAAATGCCAAGGCTTAACCGAACACGAGTCCCAACGAAAACGCGCCGAACGCGAATACGGATACCTCCCGGAGAGCGGCGATCGCCTCCTGCTCGCCCAAGCCGCCTCCCTGGCCCAAAAACCGCTCCGCGGCGTACGCTGCGTCTCCCTCCTTAGCGATGATTCGGACTTCCACACGTTCCAAAGAGAGATCGAGGAAACCTTCGGCGTACAGGTAAAACCCCTCATCGGAGCCGAAGGAGACGCGTGGTGGGAATTGCTCAACCAAAAACGGATACAACGAGAGGTAGCCCGGGATACGAACATTTTAACGTGACTACTCTGAAACTAATTAGAAGTATAGATAACTGCGTAGCTTATGCTACTCTATTGTACGCAGCTATCTATATGTGAACTGCGCTAATCATGTTCTCTAAGTCGCGCAGTTCACTATATTATTCTATTTTTGAGGACACCTTCTTCAACTCATTCACCTTCTCATCCATAAACTTTGCATCGTAGCACTGATTTTGAAAGGTGCAGGACTTGCATTTGTTCTTGTTCTCCACGAAATCTGGCAGCTCAGTCGAGTTGCGCAACTCGAGGACTTTATCTCGGATCTTGAACACTTCTTTATCTAGAAAAGGCGTCCAGACCACTGGGCGGAGCGCACTTGCATCCAGGTATTTTACAAAGCCTTCTTTTACGTTGAGCTTTTGCGAACGAAGCAGTGCTAGGTAGACACCGACTTGGAGGCGGTGACCTTCCCAGATCCCCTCGGATGGAGCTTTGCCTGTTTTCAGTTCGATTGGAACGATCGCATCTGGAAAATGCTTCACCTGATCTACGATCCCCTTCAACTGAAGGTCTTGCGACTGAACCCTGAATTCAGAAACAATTTTTGGAGTCAATTTCTGCCAAAGTTCTTCCCCCAATAGCTGGTGCTCTTGATGAAATTGAAAAACATTTTGCGCGCGCTCTTCCCCCTCCCACACTATACGCGGCCAGATCTTATCGAATGTTGACGGAAGGTCCAAACCAAAACCCCTCAATGCTGAACGATGCTGCGGCAGGAGCTGCTCGAGGATCACCGCTTGAATCCTTCTATATTTAGCCAACAACTCTACGTAAGAATCCAATCGCTCTAGTCCCTTGACCAGCTTTTCCTCTTGCTCGTTCATTAACTCATGCGTTGTGTGAGTTAATCTGCCCAAGAGCAAGGCCTCTGAATCAGGAGTTTCAAAGCCCAACACGTACTCTAGAAACAACTTTCTTGGACAGTAAAGATAAGAAGAGATTTGAGTGGCGGTAACAAACATAGCCTTCTGGAAGAATTTTTCCTTATATATAGTTTGGGGTGAAAAGTCCAGTGCCAGGTGTTTAATGCCTTCCCGACCGATCCGGAAATCCTCCGGAATTTTCTACACAAGACATATAAAGAAATGAGATCTACATAGGAATTATGAAAACACGCCAAAAAACAGTGCTCGGTGTTGCAGGCGTCATCGGCATGGTTGTTGGCATTATCGGTGCCATTCCTGCCCTTTTCCAGTACAACTATAACATGGCGATTCTATCTATAATCTTACTTATAGGCGGACTAGTACTCCTTGCCGTTGCCCTTGGTGATTAATATGGCTAGAAAAGGATTGCCCTCCGACATAAACATAATAGCGAATCTCATAAATAATTGCACAAATTGTGAGATTCGCTAGTATGCTCAGAAACATAAGTTTCTGGCATGCCAGCAGCTTCGCTGCTGAGCATAGCAAATCTACCTTTCTTGTTCCAAAATTAAGGAGATTTGC
>DATDWO010000057.1:0-5196 GCA_035289665.1 Candidatus Nanoarchaeia archaeon | reverse complement strand
TGGAAAATATTCCCAGTACATCTTCACCCCTCCACACACACGTCTCTGAGGGCCAAAAGCTCCCTAAGTTGCATGTTATTTAATTCCGTTATGGCTGTTTCTCCCTTAGCCAAGAGGGAGTTGGACAGGTACAGCTTTCTTTCGATCATTTCATCTATTCTTTCTTCCACAGTGCCCAAGGTTATAAATTTATGTACAAAAACGTTTCTTTTCTGGCCTATCCGGAACGCTCGGTCAGTTGCTTGATTCTCTACAGCCGGATTCCACCACCGGTCAAAATGGATGACGTGATTCGCGCTTGTAAGATTAATCCCAAGTCCCCCCGCTTTAAGCGATAATACGAATATTCTAGGTGAATGGACTTCTTCGGACTGAAAACAATCGATCAGCTGTTGTCTTTTCTTCTGATCTTGTTGCCCATGAAGAAAACATACTGGAGTGTCGAAATAGCTTTCTAGATCTATTTTGAGGAGATCGCCCATTTCCTTATATTGTGTAAAGATTAAGCATTTTTCACTGCTCTGTAGAATGACTTCTACTAACTCTCGTAAACGGTTGACTTTACCCGACCTTTGGTGAAGTTTTCCTTTGGAATCTTTTAAATAATTAGAAGGGTGGTTGCAGACTTGTTTCAACTTGATCAGGGTTGCCATGATTAAAGCTCTTCTTTTTTCGCTGCCTTCTTCTTCGATCTTTTTCAGCGAATCATCGACAATGGCTTGGTAGAGGGTAGCTTGCTCCTGCGTGAGGTTACATCTGTCTTTTATCTCGATCTTTTTTGGCAAATCTCTAATTATTTTTTCATCCGTCTTAAGCCTTCTAAGTATAAAAGGGCTGATGATTCTTTTTAATAAATCTTTTTTGTCTTTGTCGTCGCCTATCTCTATCGGTTCGGCAAATTTTTTCCTGAATATTTTCCATCCAGACAGGAACCCGGGATTTACGAAGTTCATCAGCGACCATAGCTCAGAAAGTCTATTTTCAATCGGAGTCCCAGTTAGACAGAATCGGCTCTTGCTTTTAAGTTGGCTTAAGGACAAGGTTTGTTTGGCATACGGATTTTTAATGTTTTGGGCTTCGTCTAGTATAAGATGCTCCCATTCTACCTCCCTAAAGATTTCTTCGTCTATTCTTACTATAGCATAGCTTGAAAGAATGACCTCTTTTTCTTTTATTTCTTCCAAGAACCCCTTTTTCTTCTCTCGGCCAACACCATGATGCAAGTATACACTTAGATTGGGAGCAAATTTTTGTAATTCTCGCTGCCAATTGCCTAGCACAGAGGTAGGGCATACGATCAGCGATGGTCTTTGTGACGCAGAGAGCAGATAGACAATGGTTTGGATGGTTTTCCCCAACCCCATATCGTCCGCAAGTATCCCCCCGAAGCCCAGATTCCTCAAGAAAAGCATCCATGAAAATCCTATTCTTTGATAAGGCCGAAGGTTTCCTGAAAAAGCCTTAGGCAAATCCGCTATTCGTATTCCATTGAAATCAAATAGTCCGTTTATCTTCTCCTCATATTTTTTAGGGACGGTTATTTCTGATATGGCAAAACCGAGCTCATTCGATGCATTGATAATGACCGTATCTGCTAGAGAAAGTGTTTTCTTTTTTTCAAAATAATCCATTACTCTGCGTAAGTCATCCTTATTGAGCTCAACCCATTTTCCGTTTAGACTTACAAGGCTTTCCTTAGTTTTGCTTAACTTTCGAAACTCTTCTTGCGTTAACTCTTCATCCCCTATGGCTATGGTATAATCGAAATCGAACAAGGAGTTGCCCATAAGCCCTGTTCCTGCAACTGTAAGTTTTGGACTTTCTTTGAACTTTATTTTAATTTTGAAAGAACTCATCTTGACAGAAGTTATTTTTGGGATCTGCATGGCAAATCCAGCGTCTTTTAAGAGGAATGAGTCATTTGTTATGAAGCCAAGTGCTTCACTTTCTGAAAGATGGCTTTCATAAGGATTCGGTTGATAGAGCGCTTTTTCAATTGCCTTGGATAATTTTGAGGCCAGCCCCAGTTCTGATAAGAGGTGCATCTTAATATTAGATATCGGTAACTTATTCGGATTGCCCCACAACCCTTCTAAATGGATGATGTAACTAGGGTCTTTCTTTGACTGCATATGGAAAGATACTTTCCATACATTGCTTTCTATGGAAGGGTCTTCCAGTTTGAAAAGCAACTTATATCCTACATCATGATTGACTTTTCGTAGGGAAAACCAAGCTTTTAAGCCTTCTTGAATGCTTTTGTCAACTCTCATGTCTCCTTTTAACAAACCCAGTAGCCATTCATCTGTTTTTGTTTTATTTGTTAGTCCAAAATCGATGTCCTTAAGAGCTTGGAATAGGACAAGATTGGCAAAATATTCTACAATTTCTTTTACTAAGCCTTCCATATTCTCGGATTGCTTGGGTTTAACGGATGAAGGTGCTTTTTCAATCAATTCTTTGAAAAGATCATCATCTACAGCGTGATCTAAATTAATTGTGAAATGACTCCGATCCTCCTGGCAATAGGGAACAAATCTCTGCCTCGAAACAAGACTGAAAGAGAACTTAAGGCAAAGCCTGAAAAACTCGTAGGAATCTCCGAACAAAATACCCCTCTTTTTTTGTCGGCTTAGAAACTGTGCAATGATTGTGGAATCTTCAAATTCTATTCCCTGGATAGCAAAAGACCTAGTTGATGTCTTTCTGATATCGAATTGATTGTAGAATAAACTTAATGATGGAGGAACAAGAAGGATGTTTCCAATTGTAGGAAGCTCTATCTCACAGCGTTTCTTGTTCATTTTACCGGCTGAATATAGGTCTCGATATTCTTTTCCAAGCCTTTCAATAGGGGTAAAAACTTCTCCCGGATCGGATGAAATCCCCCAAAGAAATACCTTGTTTTTTACGAACGTAACTTGCCACTCGTCCATTTTTGGTCCTTTTTTAATTTTATTTTTATTAGCCAGGTTGCTAATTTTTTTTCATAAACCAGTTCTTCATCCTGGACCCTAATCCGCTCTTTGCATCCTGGGAATATTTCTGGCATTTGAACATCTTATAATGTTTGTTTAGTCTTTCAATAAATACCTTGTCTTTAAGCATGACTTTCTTAAAAAGTTCTAGGAGAGACTCTGCATATTCAGATTGAAAGCCACCTAGTTCCAAGACCGGCCCCTTTACCTCAGGAGCCAGTTGAGCATCCCCCATCCATTTCTCATAGAACTCCAAACTCTCCCAGCCGTAACCAATGGTTGCCAAAATTTTATCTTCATACCCAACGTTTATAAAGACCCGCCGACAGTCACATGTTGGATCATTGCAGTAACTTTCCATAAAGCCATATTCACCTAGAGGAAGACCACTTTTTTCATTGGTTATGATTACACGCCTTGTCTCTTTCTCTGCTAATTTAGGAAATCTCACATAAAAAGGTTCCATTTCCATAATACTTCCTCGTATTCATACAATACTTTTATAGTTTATGGTTTCTACGTCACCTTAATCCCGCCAGCACGTTCATGATAACCACATTTACCGCAGGCGAATTCCACCACTTCAGACTCATCGCTGATCCAGATGCCTTTTGAGACAAGCTGTGCTTTTTCAAAGCCACACTTCTTGCACTTATGATCGTACGAAGCCATAGGATTGATGCCATCATGCAAGACCTCAATGGGAGCTTTCTGTTTAAACTGCTCAGTTGTTTGTTTTACTTCCAACATCTGAATATGGCCACAAGGGCAGATGACACTTCCACGGCCCTTCTCTGGCTTTAAAATGGCGCCACACGATGCACAGAAATTCATACTGGACAGGTGATCACAATGTTTTTTAAGGCTTTTGCTTTCTGCTTACCATGCGCTTCCCCTGCACAACCTGTGACACTGGAGATCCAGCACGATGTGGGAAGACGAACTGTCCTGTTTTAGCAAAGTATTCTGGACGAACCATTAAAATTGAGGGAAAAGAGGAGTTCCAAGGCACTACTCCTAATGTCTTTGTCGGACGATATGGCTACCCGCACATTCGAGCCGGCATTCTCAGTACGGAACAGTATGAGCAGCACGATGCACCAAGAGAATGGGCTGCCCAGAACTTCAACATCCCTAAAATTATTTCTTTACGACAAGAAATGATCAACAGCGCTTTTCATGTTCACGTCAAAGGTTTCCAACAACGTTTCCTTGAGATGAGCCAAGAAATTGGCATGGCCGTGAAACCTGTCGATATCGAGATCAAACTGAACAAAAAACCAGTCTATCGCATCAACTATCAACAAGAAGCTGCTCCTCACGGACCTTCTCTAACCTTAGAAAAAGCCCAATTCCTAGAAAACCCTAAAATCCCAAGACCCATTGACTATGTTGTTTCAGACACGGACTTGAAAGCCACTGAAGCCCTCGGTAATTTGCACCAGAAAGGCTTTGATGAACACCAATTGACCAAGTTGCTAAGCATTGGAACACTAGGTGTTAAGATTGAACGTAAACTCGTACCTACCCGCTGGTCGATTACAGCGGTGGATGACATTCTGGGCAAGCAGATGATTGAAAACCTACAAGACTACCCTGAAATGGGCTACCAAGCACATTACGGAGGCTACCTAGGAAATTACTATCTGTTGCTCTTCTTCCCCGGACCTTGGAGTTATGAACTCTTTGAGATGAGTGCTGATGGCAACCCCCATCCCAAACTCTGGACGGACTATGAGAACCTTTTTGGAAGAAAAACCTACGCCTCTAGTACAGTGGGTGGTTACTATGCTTGTAGGCACGGTATTTTGGAGAAATTGAACCAACTCCGGCGAAAAGCCTCTGTTTTGGCATTGAGGTTTACCACTCCTGAATATACAGCTCCTTTAGGCGTATGGGTATGCCGAGAAGCCACCCGAAAAGCCCTCAGCAAACCGCCCTTGATGTTTTCCGGAAAAGAAGAGCTCATTCAATACGCTACTCGAGTTTGTCAACAGTATAAAATTGATCCTGTTATTCTTAAGAAAAGCAAACTCTTGCATGAGATGAACACTCAGAAACACCTCGATGCATTCTAAGCAGACTTCCCCGAAGTAAGCTGAGACATCGAATTTCGTAGGGGCCAGCCCCGCTTCGTTGCGGGGCTGGGGAACGTGTTTTCCCATATCTTGTCTTTTTTGATGGTTTGCCCTGCCTTTTCTAATGAATTTTTACTTGG
>DATDWO010000056.1:0-4159 GCA_035289665.1 Candidatus Nanoarchaeia archaeon | reverse complement strand
TTGTCCTCTAATTTTTTTAGGTATTCTCGTTCCATGAGAGTCCCTGCTTCCAAAGAACCATCCAACACAAAAACCGATGCCGAGGTTTCTTCTGTAAACCTGGCCAAGAAATCAAGCTCCATTAACCTACGCACTAGTCCGCCGGCTTTTGTCACAGGCACTTGATGTTGGCCCTCTCTTAAACGGGGGTCTCGGATGTGGATTTTTAATCCGGACACCGCATGATTCGGACTGCAGGATACCACCCAGTTTAAATCCACCAACCTTATGTTGATTTCATACTCTTCCTTCTTAGAATACACTCGCTTTCCTTGATCCAAAACAACTCCCACTACTCGGATTCTTTCCAGTAAAAAACTAGGGGCTTCTAACAAAACAGCCGAACCTCCATCTACATAACCGACGCAGCCTTTCTTGTACTGAAACCCATTGAAATGTGCATCCGAGAAGGGTACACCTTCGCCCATTTCAGGCAACGCTTGATCCTCTTGATTGGTATTTAATAAAAAACTTAATGCTTCTCGCAAAAAAACACCCCCTACTCCAGTAAGCCTAATTCTGGCCTGAATGGCCGTGGCGCCTTGTATGGCGTCTTTAATTTCAAATAAGCCTTGATCCTTGCCGACAAGCGGTATACTTTATTGTATAATTCATCTCTGAATTGCTCTCGGCGTTCCTCGAAGAAGCGCTTTCGATACAGCAACTCAAACCCCTTCCAAAAACCTTTACCCATCTTGTTATTCGGATCCAACTGCAAAATGCCCTCCATACGAATGATTAAGTCGGTCTTATTTGTTTTTACCTTTTGACCCTTATGCATGATCTCAACTTCTTTTGAATTCAACCCCTGAAAGTCCACCCTCAGAAATTGACGATAATACTTAGACGTCTCTGGATCATTTGCCACGCGCCACCAAATATGGAATTCCTTCGCGCCCGTAGCGCCTGTTCTCTCCCAATACAACTGCTCAAACCGGTCCTCAAACCCATCGATGTCCTTAAACCCCTCTTCCAAGAGCCAATCGTGCATGCTTTCATACAATGTCTTTAGATGGAAAACGTCTTCGGCCTCAATCTCAAACTTGCCTATAGAAATGTCTCTTTCATCACCTGGACGCAAGGGAGCACCGCCTTTACTCATGGCTTTAAAAACGGTTTAGAAAGTATATAAAACTTTTGAAAACAAGCACTAAGGGGACTTGGGCGTTGGGACTGGGGCGGGCAAGCCTGAGTTTATATTAAAAGCATCATTGAATTTGTCCTCTGTACTGAGCTCTAGACCGCTTATGTGTGCCAATCCATGCAGTAAAGCATTTTCGTTACGAGGGTCATACTGTGCTAGTCCCCATCGATCTCTTGCCAAGGAACGAATGACTCCGATTGAACCTGGAACATCTCCTTTTGCCACCATGTAATCCAGTTGGCCAGGGAATGTAGATCTACCATCCCAAACATCTACTAGATACAAGTTTGCGGCTAGTGTTAACTGGCTTACGGCATTTTGGTTGTACTCAATTTCCAGGTCTTCTGTTTTCCCTGGTTTACCTTCTTTAGGCACTTTGTGGGTAATCTTTAGACTATCTCCCTTTGATACTATAGGAGCAATAAATATAAGTCTTCCATCCTCGCCATGCATATCTAGGTATTTTTCTGCATCCTTTGAGGTTGCTGCCGCTTTATTGGGCTTACTTAATGTGGCTGTACCCCAGCCGATCATGAGGCCGCTCAAGCTACGATCACTTGTTCTTATAGAAATGTATTCTGCTTGTTCACCTGCTCGAATGTTGGGAAGGGTTACTGGAATTACGTCAATCGTGACAGGAACGTTTTTTCCTTGATATCGGATCATGCCTTGACTTTCTGAAGCGGTTCTGAAGTAATCGCTGTGTCTTCCATAACCCCCATTTATACAGATCATTTCATGCAATCTTAATACGAGGTCTTTTAATCGGGCTTGTCCTTCGGAACCTGCTCCACCGCCTTCCATTCTAGGTCTTGCGCCTGGACTTGTAAGAGAGGGAGGGGGCACTGATCCTTTATCGGAGACTGGAGCGTGAGTACCTGCATGAAGCGCATATGGAAGTAGAGCGTTTCCAGCGAGTAGTGCTAGGGGTATTATCATTTTCCTAGCCCACGGAGACATTAAACGGTCGAGACTCATCCTTGGTGGAAAGAATAGGGGCTTTATAAATCTTAGCCTTTATTGCCACTTTATAGTGATGATTAAAACATTTGTTTAGCATCTTCAAAAACCTACCGTTTTTGACAGTGCTCAAAATTCTTACGTAATTTTGCCACTTCAAAAACCTACCTGGTTTATAGAAGGTTCTGTTTCCCCGAGGGGGCAACCCCCACAACGAACTCAATTTATTCATTGAAGGATTTTCGACCTTTGGATGCTAAACAAATGCAGATTACCTAGTCAATGAACTCCTGGGCCTTGATCTTCTCAGGCAGGTAACTCTCGCTGATGAAGGTAATGCCTCGGGATGATAGAGCTTGAATTTCCAACTTGGCTCCAAACTCCTTCATCATCTTAAACTGTCTCAACCAATTCTTATGATTCTTGAACCAGTCGTACTCGGACATCTGCTTCAAGCGGTCGATGTCAATGTCCTTCAACTTGATGAAATGTCTTTTTAGATCGTATTTAATCACGTCATCTGCCGTAATCCCCAAAAATCGGACATTGGGAATGGCCAGTTGCTCAGTCATGTGCGCTAGGCTGATGCTGCCAAATTTGATGACACTGTAAATGTACACTCCATAGGGGTCGAAGTCTGTTAAGACATAAATAGGGAGTTTATGCTCTGAGCTCAAGCGCTGCAACAATCGTCGAATGCCTCGAGTGGTTTGACCTTGCGAACTCATGATGATGCAGTTTTGCTTTGACCAATATTTATCTTCATGCAGACGCTCCCACACCGCTGCTTTTTCCATGTAAATTACGTACTTGGCAGAAATTTTTTTGAACTTGATCTCTTCCACATTGGAAGGAATGCTCCAACCTCCACTACCTAATTTAGACCAATCGATTGTGTCTCCTTTGTCTTCAATGACTACACTTCCTGCTACGGACCCCATCTTGTTTGCGTTGATGTTCAGCTGCTCTCGAGAAAAATTAGTTATCAACTCTAGGTCCTCAATGGCCTTGTCCGACTCTCGCTGCTCATCCACAGTATTGACTTTCGTTCCAGGGATGGTGCGCTTCACCATGTAAAAAACATCTCTTAAGCTCGCGTGCTTTTGAATCGTAAGTAAGTCATGGCTGGCCTTTGCAACCTCTAAAGTTTGTAGGAATTTTTTTGCATGCCCCACATTGAAGAAGAAACGCTTGGCTGTTTTTTCTCCGAGGCCAAGTAGTTTAGACTCTTGGTCATAGACTACATTTGAAAGAGCGCGAACCGGAATTTCAATGGCGGGGTTTTGACCTAGCTCAATTTCCTTGACTAATTTTTTACCCATCTCTTCCAAACTTTTTTTGGTTTCTGTCATTCTTCCTCTTCTCCCTCG
Organism: Candidatus Nanoarchaeia archaeon; assembly: GCA_035289665.1. GTDB lineage: Archaea > Nanobdellota > Nanobdellia > Woesearchaeales > SM23-78 > JBBSWA01. The sequence continues at coordinate 646 of DATDWO010000056.1, read as the reverse complement.
CCCTTTTCCTTTTCAGGGCCCTCGAACTCAGAATTCAAGGTTTCCATCTGCAAAATTTCTCTTTGAATGTCCTCTTTTTTCACCATGGCCTCTAAGGCTTGTAAGATCTTTGCCTCTTTTTCCCCACTTAACTCAGCCAACGAACGTGCCACTTCCGGAATGTATCGTTCGAAAATACTTGCCCGTTCGAGCTGTTGATGCATACGCACTTTCTTATGCACATACCGTTGCATCTTACGGCCGACTTCTTGCAAAGCCAATTTGATTTCTTTGGTGATCTCCTGATAATGGGCAATGGCTTCTTTAGCTTCTGAGCTGAAGGGCACCCACACGGAAGCCATGTGAACCACGATTGTGACCGGTCCAACAGGCATGTTACTCCCACTTTGCTGTAGACCATAGGGCTTCCAATTGGTGGATTGGACGCATTTCGTAATCGCGCAAGCCCCTTGCTGATACAACAAAGGAACGCGATTTGCAAAGCGCAGCAATGATGCTGACTGATCTCCAGGTTGTTGGCCACCATATGCAACCGCGCACTCAATTACAAATGGATTTCCTCGGTAAACACTGGGGGGGCGGGTAACGGCACAATAAAATTCGGCATTCACTTCCTTTCTTAATCCTTTTTCCATCAAGTCCTCTC
>DATDWO010000055.1:0-10172 GCA_035289665.1 Candidatus Nanoarchaeia archaeon | reverse complement strand
TGGGTTTATATATTTTTCGTAAACATGCCAGAGCGCAAGCTTTATATAGACGTAACGCCCTAAAAAGAGCTATGCTCAAGATGAAACGCGTGTCGGAAAGCTACGAGATGCGCGTATTTACCGACCAAGGTGACTACTTTGGCGATGTCGAAGAAGCCATTTTGACGCAGAGCAAAGTTTTCGGATGGCGCGTTCGTGCAACGAAACACAGTTTCTTGAACAAAGTACTGGGCAGCGCAAAAGGCGTTATTGTACCCCACCAACTGGTGAAGGCCATCGGCGACATCATGATCATCAGCAAATCAGCTGTACCCAACCAAGGCGTTGAGGAAGAAGAGTAGTTCTGCATTTTTTTGTAGAAAACCTTTAGGATTCACTGATAAGAAAGCTTACTAGACTCATCTTGAACTTTTGTTTTTTGAACCAAAGTTGTTAAAACTGTCGTCTCGAACTTTGCTTCCTTCTGAACCAAAGCTTTTTAAACCACTTCCGTTTCCAGCTTATTATGGTTATTATTCAAGATCGAAGCTTACGAAAGCCTACAGGGGGTAGGTACAAGAATGTCTATGCCAAACGCGTCGCTAATAAAGGCAACTCCCCTGCTTTGACTAAACTATCTAAATTGGTTAAGATTGCCCGCCGAACTCGAGGAGGACACAAACAGTTTGTTGCCTTGGCTGTGAACCAAGCCAATGTCCTAGACCCTAAAACCAAGAAAATCACGGTTGTGGAGATCAAGAACATCAAAGAAAACCCGGCCAATCGACACTACGTTCGAAGAAACATCATGACAAAGGGGGCTGTTATCGAGACTCCTAAAGGGTTGGCGCGTATAACCAATCGACCTGGACAGGAAGGCTGCGTGAATGCTGTATTGGTTTCTTAGATCATTCCTTTGATTTGCTATGGATTTTGCATCTTGACATAGGTTTAAAGCCTTATAAACTATATAAAACTTCACTTCTTAGTAGTTAATAATCGTAATGTTTATATACTTGGGCTGATTTTCTTAGATATGCTGCGAACACCCGTAGCCAGACCTGAAATTACAAAAGACTTTATTTCTCACTTATTTGGTAGGAATACTTATCTTCGCGAACTTGTCTATCAAGGATTAACTGAGACTTCTCCGGATGCTTTCCCAGGGCTAGACGATGGAGAGCGCATTGTACTCCTATCTGTTCTTACTCAATCTCGTCGCCCAGGACAAGGTCGTCATTGGAATCTTGGCGCTGATCATGTTTATCACCCTCCTTGGGAACACGAAGGATTTCCTGCGTTTGTACAAGCTGCAGAAACTCCTTCGCAACTCATTAAGCCTGCTTATGAATTCGGAAGATCTTGGGTCTATGGAAAACTCAATCCTAAACTTTCTTTGGAAGCTCAAGAAGATTGGAAAAGACTCAGCGGACTAAACGGAAAAGATCTTGAAAGTAGAGTGGATATAAACCTCCCTCATTTACAAGCAGTACTCAGGGGCTATACCATTGAAGAATTGCCTGCAGAGGAGCGCCTTATGGATGCTTTCCGCGAAAAACCTGGTAGTGATCCACGGATTTCTAAACTTGAATACTTACGTCGTTGCTTAGACTCTGCTAAAGAAAATAGAAATATCGCCCTTGCCGCTACTATTGTAGAACAACTCCGACAATTTGAAGTCTTTCGAAGGGATTTACTTGAACCTGCTCGAATCCCTGTGTCCAGTGAGCGATACTCTAGCCTTGTGCAAGGAAGTGCGGATCCTGAACTTTATGAGTTACTTCATTGGTTGCCTGCTGGTAGCTTCTGGAAAACAACTGCTAACGCCTACGATTATCGCATTGCTCGTGAACTTAAGAACCAACCCCGAGTCTACACCGAACCTACTTTGAGTAGGCCTAGACGTACCCAGCAGCTTCGTTTGGAACTCTAATTTTTACCGCAATCGTATGATCTTAGAAATCTGAGTTAGCGTTAAAACGATGGAATTCAACCGACGGGAAACAATCACTGCATCCTTTGTTTTTTGCTTCCCAAAGATGCCCTTGGCTTTGTCGTACAAGGACAAGTCTTTGGTCAAGTAATGATACGCTACTTCGGTATTCTGGGTGTAGTATGCTTTCATGAGCTCTTCGTAGACTTTGTACAAGTCTTCCACCATGTTATCGACTCGCTTTTTTTGCAAGTCACTTAAGGCGCTGCTTTCCTTAGCCAATTCCTTCAAGTGATCCCCTAGCCCTTCTAAGGAGACATTCAACTGGTGCAGGAGCATCACATCGTAATAATCTGTGATTTCTTTTGGAGGGATTTCATTTTTTAATACAGCCTTTACTCCTCTTGAAATTCCCCAATAAAGTTTATTTACAATTTTATCTTGCTCATAAAATTCTTCAATAGGGATTTCTTCGCGGTGCTCATACAAGTCCTTGAACATGGCACGCAAGGTCATGTCCATCTGCCTCAGTGCCTGGGGCAGAGTGAAGCCGTCCATACGTAGCAGGTCTCGAATGAACAAACTATCCCTCTTCTTTTCGATCAGCTCCCAACCAGGTAAGTAACTCAACTGCTGGGTAATGGTTTCATCGGTCTTTTTGTCCCGAAGACCCTTAATGGAGACTTCCTCATAACCTGAGATGTAAGCTGCGATCAGTCGACGAGTGATGACTCGGACCGGCTCCTTTGCGGTCAACATAAGTCGCTGAGTCTGATTTTTTCCTTTCTTGTTGAATGGCAAGAGCAGCAGGTTTTCTCCCTGAGGATCTACGTAGATCAAGCTGCCCTTTTTCAAGCTGTGGCGATCCAGCCAGTTTTTAGGGACGGAAATCACATACGAGCCTGTACCGGATTTGACGAGTTTACGGGTTTCCATACTTGCCTTTCCGGAAAGTCTCCGGAATACCTATGTACACCATGTAATATATGTGTTTATTATAAATACTTTATGGCTAACCCCCCTTATATTATTTTCCAGAAACGGGATCGGGGGGTGCTGAATGATAAAAAAACTCGCACTGTTTATCATTGGTTTGTTTCTTTTGTCTTCCTTTGCACTTGCGGCCAACTTTGGCGTTGGCGACCCTGTGGTTGTACAAAACGTTGGATCCTTAGGCCTGAACGTCCGCGACCAACCCACCACAAGTGGAACGGCTTTGTTTAAAAAATTTGATGGCAACCAAGGCTCTGTGTTGTCTGGGCCGACCTCTGCGAACGGATACACTTGGTGGAAAATCCGGTGGAGCGACGGCCAAGAAGGCTACTCTGCCGATGGGGATGCTACAGGCGCTTGGCTGACTAAGATGTTTGTTTCTCCCTCCACTAAATTTAGCGTTGGAAATACAGTTCAAGTTTCCGGTACCGGTGGCAGCAACCTGAATGTTCGAAACTCTCCGCCTGATTTAGCGTTTCTGGGCAGCGTTGGATCCAGTGCTCAAGGCAGTGTTGCTGCTGGGCCCTTCTATGGCATCCCCAAAGGCAGCTCAGGCTTTTACCATTTCTGGCAAGTCAACTTTGGAAGCGTGAATGGCTGGGCAGCTGAAGACTTCCTGACTAAAATTCAGATGGCAACGGTTCCCTCTGCACCACAGAGCCTCTCTGCTATAGGCAATGATGGCTTTGTGCAGCTCTACTGGAGCGCACCTTCTACGGATGGTGGGTCTCCGCTCATTAAGTATCGATTGTATAAAGGAACCAGCAGCTCATCTCAATCGTTTTACACAGAGACTTCCCTTGGACAATTCAAAGACACGGCCGTTACTAACGGGATAACCTATTACTACAAAGTCAGTGCCGTCAATGCGATCGGAGAAGGAGCTGCCACAAGCGTTGTTAGTGCAACCCCGATCTCTTCCACTCCTACTACGACGGTTCCTTCCGCACCCACCAACCTGGTTGTTTCTGGCGGAACGAACAGTGTTGCTTTATCCTGGAATGTTCCCTCCAACAATGGCGGTGCGAGCATTACTTCCTATCGAGTCTACCGAGGAACTTCTTCTGGTGGAGAATCCCTATTCACTACAACTTCATCCAACTCATACATAGATGGCTCTGTATCTCCTGGAACAACGTACTACTACAAAGTCTCTGCCGTGAATAGCGTTGGCGAAAGCAGCCTTAGCGGTGAAGCCCAAGTCACGATTTCTGGAGGAAGTGGAGGAACTACTGCCCCTGGCGCACCCACTAATTTAATTGTAACCGGCGGAGCGATTCAAATCGATCTGTCCTGGAACGCACCCAGCAATAACGGCGGATCCGCTATAACACACTATGAGATTCATCGAGGAACCACTTCGGGTGGAGAAACCTTGTACTTCACTACAGCTAGTGCTGGAACGACCTTCCAAAACACAGCCAATGTTGTGTCTGGTACGACCTATTATTACAAAGTCAAAGCCGTCAATGTCATTGGTGCGAGTGGATTCTCAAATGAAGCCAGTGCAAGCTTGCAAGCGACGCCGCCCCCTACTACTGGCATGACTCCCGAACTCCTTGCGGCCGTCGTGACCACCCTTGTAAAAGAAGTCGGAGGCAGCTTCTTACCAGTTGAAGAAGGAGGGGACTATGGTATGGGACCTGGATGCACTTATAAAATCAGTGGCTCTTGCCGAAGCACACCGTACGATGGAGGAGTGGACTATAAAGGAAGAGGATACATCCAAATTACCCACAAATATAACTATTTAGCGCATTGCGGAGCAGACTGCATCGGCACTTCAACACTTGAGCTGGACGTGTGCGGTTGCAAAAATCAATTTCACTGTACTGTTACCGACTCGGCAACGTGCCCTATGGTTAAAGCCTTACAACCTGGCCATGCTGCAAGGATCTTTGCTTCATTCTACCGTACACATGACCTCATTACCCTTGCAAACGCCCAAGACTATGCAACCCTTGGAATCCGAATCCAAGGCAGCTCTGCTTATGGAACAGACTTCAAAAGCAAAGCAGATACGTATCTCGCCTTATTCCAACAAAACTCTGCTAAAACAAACACTCTCATACAATGCTTGCTGTCAGGTGGAAACGGGTGTGGACCCGGCGTATTCCCTGAACTCTTTGTCTACACAACAGAGAAAAACAGCAACTTGTACAATGCACTAAAATCCATTACAGCAGAATTGAGCGGAACGACTCCCACTGGACCCATCGCTGTCGTTCAACTCAGTTCCAACCAAGTCCGCTCAGGAGATCTGGTGTTTTTTGACGCCTCTGGATCCACGAGAAACCTAGTGAGCTATGAGTGGGACTTCGGAGACGGCCAACCCAAAGCAACTGGCAAAACAGTCTCGCACCGCTTCCGAGGCGCACAAAATCAAGCACGAGACTATGTGGTTAAGTTGACTGTAACTGATGACCAAGGACGCAAGGCATCCACCTCTTTTTCTATCACCGTAAAACACTTGATCAAAACCATCGAACTCCAAATTGAAGGGAACGAACTATCTCCTGGCATGGGTGGGAAAACCTTCGCGACTATCTTATATAATTGGTGGAATGAGGATGAATACATTGTTTCAAAAGTTATCCACGAAGCGCTGAGCTACTCTGGACTGGCCACCTTAACCATTTGGAGCTTTGAGCAAGCAATTCCACTTCCTGCCTGGTCTAAAAATGATTGGGTATTTAGCGGAGGCATCGAAAGCTTTAACCTCGATCAGGAAACGCATATGCAATGGGGCGATACCTTTGTCGGATTGGGAGTGGATGCATTTGATGTATTTCAAGTCATCGTAGAAGGATGGGCAGGCGCTTACTTTTCCTTCGGCCCCGAAGTACCCCTTCCTTCCATAACCTACGAAGCGGTCGCCTTCCAACCTGATGCAACTGAAGTACAAGTCGTTCCTGTTGAAGTCCCAGACCTTTATGTAGCCAAGGTCTTCAGCCCGGCCGAGCTTCGTGTCTACGACCAAGAAGGGCATGTCACAGGACTGGTGAACGGAGAAGTAGTTCAAGACATCCCTAACTCTGCCTATGACTTAGTAAGTGAGATGGTTCTAAGCTTAACAGAACCCACTCATTATGAAATAGTAGGAACTGACTCAGGAACCTTTGGCTTTGTCAGCGCCTCTACAGACGAACAAGACACTGCTTTCATTGCAGAAAATATCCCCATTCAAGAAGAAGAAACCATCACTTTTACTTTGGATCAAGATATCTTGTCTGCAGGAGGCAATGGAGTGACCACCCAAGTTGACCAAGAGAGCGACGGAACGGTGGATGCCACGTTCAACACTTCCAATAACCTCACAGCAGAAGAATTTATCCATGAAGTGCGGCAAGATACGTGTGTGGTTACTTTCCGAACCAGCTCGTCTGACGGGACGTACAGCAAAAATGACTGGATTGCACTCGATGTGGGTGCAGATGGAACCCTGGAAGGATTTGAATTCCAAAACAAAAACGCAGCCAATGATTTCTGCACGGAAAAGAAAAGCAGCTTTATTGGAAAAACCTTGGAAGGATATAGCATTTGGAAGCACAACCAAGGCTCTGGTGACTTAATCTCTGTGTGTGCCCCAGCCGATGAAAAGAACCGCATGCTCTTCCACCAGAAGAAATTCACGGAAGCTGTAACCGATACGAAAATGGTAGAAGGCTATGAAGAACGCGAGGTTGTTCTTTGCCCAGAATTGCCAGAAGTTACGACAGAGATGAATGAGCCTAGCGCTGAAGAAAAAGGCTGGATGTTCGAGATCGAGGAGGATTCTTCTATGGAAAACTCTGCAGAGGAAAACAAACTCATCGCCTTGAAACTTGGCGAGTCACCGAAAGAAAAATTAACAGGAAATAGAACGATTAGAATTAAGTCTGATAAAAAACTCGTCGTTGAATTCCCATTTGACTTCACTGAGAACACTATTAATACGAGTAACATCTCCATCGAGCTTCGCACCACTGGAAAAGGAGGAGCCTCTGTTAAAGGAATCCAACTCGGTGACGAACGGAAGATCTTACACTTCCCCCAACTAACTGATTCCAATAAGATCTGCATATTAGACGCTGAAGCCACCTTGGATGAGATTACTACGGATTGCATCGGAGAACACGAATACATGATTACGTGCGACGGCTCGACTTCCGAACAAGGATACACTTGTGAGATCACTGACAAAATCTTCATCGTCCAAGGACTTAAACACTCGGCCGTCAGCGAATTTAGCGGAGCCCCTAGCGGTGCTTCGGCTGCTAGTTCTTCTGCAAGTATGGGAGGCTATGGCGGAGGTGGCAGTGCTGGAACCCCTGGAGAATGGTTTAGAGGCATTGTAAAACGAACCTTTGACGAGAAACAAACATCTGAAGAAGAAGTAAAACCACTGCAAACCTTAGCACCAAAAATGTTTAATCAACCTGTAGTGCAAGAAGAAAAGGTTTTATCTCCTGAACGAGAACCTGTTTTAGAAGAGCAGCCTACGTCTGTTTTATCACCTGTTCAGATTGTACCTGAGAAACCAGTAGCTGTTCAACACTATTCCTGGCTGAAATGGACTCTCTTGCCTTTTGCCTTTGCCTTAATCGGGGCTTTGCTGTTGGTAAAAAAGAGAAGAAACACTGTTAGCCCTTAAAGGGTAGGGTGGGGGCGAAACACTCGGACGTGTACCCTGAGATTTGCACCTAGATTCTTTTTTTTTACTTCTATTTTTTAACCGTTTTAAGCTTAGTCGAGGGCAAAGACTTATAAAAACGCCATAAATGTCTCTATATTAATAGTAATTAAGGTGAAGAAATGAGTGATGAAACAAGTGCTGCCCATCCTCTCCTTAGCTGGGAAGAAGGGATTTGATGTGAGTGGTTATTATAAAGGGATCTAGATGTATCTAGGGAATAAGGTGCAGCAGTTTGAGCTTATCTCTAGTGTTATACTAATCTATATGTCCACATTATACAAATATTTATAAACTTGTAGACATATATACCTCTATGTACGTCGAGAAACAAAGACGAGGAAAGAAGGTTTACTTCTACCTTGTAAAAAGCCTTCGAAAAGGGGAAAAAGTAGGCAAGGAAAAGGTGTTTCTGGGAAGCGGCTTATCTAAACAGGATATCAAGGAAAAAATGGAGAGCGCAAAAGGTAAGCTTGACCTGGTTTTTGGTATAGTGAATAAAAAAGAAGAGAAAGAAATTGAAACCCTAAAGGATCAATTAAATAAGATCATCTCTACCATTCCTAAGGAAAACTTTTATGAACATTTTATCACTGAATTCACTTATGATTCAAACGCCATCGAGGGTTCAACCTTAACCCTTGAGGAAACCCGAAGCGTTATTTTTGAAGGGATGAGCCCAAAAAAACCCCTTAAACAGGTCAAAGAAGCACTTAACCATAAAGAATCCTTTGATGCCATGGAAAATCATTCTGGGAAAATGGACTTAAAATTCATCTGCAAACTGCAAGGCTTAGTTGTTAAGGAAGTATTGCCAGACTATTTACAGATTTTTGAAGGAAAATTAAGAGGGGTTAATGTAAGGGTTGGGAACCATATTGCACCTGGTTTTGACAAGGTTCCAGGCCTTTTAAAAAAACTATTGTTATGGTATAGGAAAAATAATAATGAACTAAACCCTCTTGTTGCTGCTGCTCACTTTCATTGTGCCTTTGAAGAGATCCATCCCTTTGTGGATGGTAATGGGAGGGCGGGCAGACTTTTGCTCAATTTTATGCTCAAAAAGAAAGGATATCCTTATCTTAATATTCCGTTCAAAGAAAGGGCTGCTTACTATAAAGCATTGGATGAGTTTCACAAGACTCAGCATTGCAAGTCCCTGGTGCTTTTGTTCAAAAAAATATATGTGTCTACACTTAATAACTATAAGCATAGTTTGTAGACATATGGGTGTTGCCTAGCATGATGAGGTACGATGAAAAAACGACCAGATTTGTGTACAAGACCTTGCTTAAGGCATATGGCTCACAGGGCTGGTGGCCCTTACTTTATCGACGAGAGAAGCCGGGCTTTGACCAAGACGGCTACCACCCGAAGAATGAACAGCAACGCTTTGAAATCATTTTAGGCGCTATTCTAACCCAGAACACATCCTGGAAGAACGTGGAGAAGAGCATGCGCTTATTGCAAGAGAAAGAGTTGCTGAGCCTGGAGAAATTGGACAAGGTGCCTTTGAAGAGACTTGCCACCTTGATCAAATCAAGCGGCTACTTCAATCAGAAAGCGAAGAAGATCCAAGCGATGATTCGATTCTTGAAATCGAAACAACCTACAACTCGAGAAAACCTCCTATCTATATGGGGTGTTGGGCCTGAAACGGCAGATTCCATTCTATTGTATGCCTATCGCCAGCCGATCTTTGTGATTGATGCGTACACGAAACGGATTTTTTCAAGAATTGGACTGTGTAAAGATGATGTCAGGTACGAAGAACTGCAGCAGATGTTTCATAAAGGGTTGGAAAATAATTCTCCATTATTTAATGAATACCATGCCTTGATCGTGGAACATGCCAAACGATATTGTAAGACGCAACCTATATGTGAGGGATGTCCTCTTATTTCAATGTGCCAATATGGAAAGGAAACTTTATATAGAAAGAACTCTCAAACTATAATATGAGCTTCCTTGATCGGTTGTCATTCTGGCGGAAAAAAGATGAGTACAACTTTGACACGGGATTGCCACCAGACTTAGGAGCAGCTTCACCTGATACTGCTTATTCCACCCCCTCTGCAGGCGGTTTGCCTGAAATCGGACAGTCTTTTGATAAGCCCTCCAACTTTGAAAAACAAAATTATGGCACTCCTTTAGGGTTTGAGAGAAATACCAGTGCCCCTGCGCCGAGTCCTAACCGAGAGATCGAGATCATCAGCCTTAAATTGGACGCCATCAAAGCAGAATTGGACGCCGTGAACCAACGCTTGATCCGCGTTGAGAAACTTGCCGAGTTAAACGTCAAAGGAGGAAAAGCCACTTCTCGAGATATATGGGCGACGTATTAGAGTCGTAGTTTTTCCTATAATGAACCACTATAGTCTAAAGATTGGAGTTGTTCATTCCAGAAACTCGCACTTCACAAAGCGAGTTTCTGATATCAGTAACGCACATTGTTTATAGCAAATCTCCTTAATTTTGGAACAAGAAAGGTAGATTTGCTATGCTCAGCAGCGAAGCTGCTGGCATGCCAGAAACTTATGTTTCTGAGCATACTAGCGAATCTCACAATTTGTGCAATTATTTATGAGATTCGCT
>DATDWO010000054.1:0-33926 GCA_035289665.1 Candidatus Nanoarchaeia archaeon | reverse complement strand
CTATGCTCTTGAGCGATTAGACAAAATAGTTAACGTCACTGCATCCACAAAAACCATGGGTTTTTGGGAGCCAGCAAGCTTTGCTTGCTGCGCTATAGGAAATGATAACTAACTGTATAGAAATTATTGTCATTTCCTATATTATAGCAAATCTCCTTAATTTTGGAACAAGAAAGGTAGATTTGCTATGCTCAGCAGCGAAGCTGCTGGCATGCCAGAAACTTATGTTTCTGAGCATACTAGCGAATCTCACAATTTGTGCAATTATAGTGAACTGCGCGACTTAGAGAACATGATTAGCGCAGTTCACATATAGATAGCTGCGTACAATAGAGTAGCATAAGCTACGCAGTTATCTATATTTATGAGATTCGCTATTATTCCAACCAGAGTCGGATGCGTAGGAGGAGAAGTTGAAAGAACATTTTGAGGGGGTCTAAGGGTTTTATTTTGCTGCCTTCTTGGTGTTCCCATGAGATAGGAGTTTTATAGAGTGAATATTTTTTCTTTCGTATGCGGTAGAAGAGTTCGACATCAAATAGCCATCCAGTTGTTTTCAGTTCTCGAAACAAGGTGTGGGCTGCTTGTCGTTTAAATCCTTTAAATCCGCACAAGTTGTCTTTTATATTGTATTGGAATAGGATCCAGACTAGGAGGTTGAACAGGTCTCCGATGATTTTGCGGGTAGGGTCTCGTTTAAGTTTAGAATTGGGATGGTAGCGGTCCCCCACAACTACATCATACTTATTGAGGGATTCTCGCATTCGGGGTATTTCTTCAGGTTGTATGCTTCCATCCGCATCGATAAACAGTACATAAGGAGTTTGGGTGTGAAGAATGCCTTCTCGGATGGCTCCTCCTTTGCCGCGATTGGGGGTGTAGCTGATGATGTATATACCTTTTAGTTGTTGAGTTAGCTTTTTGGCAATGGATAGGGTGTCATCTTTTGAGCCGTCATTGATCAGGGTGAGGGTGTAACTAGGATGTTTTTTTACAAATGCAACAAGGGAGGGCAGGAAATGCGGCAATCTTTTTTCTTCGTTGTACATCGGTACAAGGATGGTGCAGTCTTTTGACATAAGGTCTGAATTTTCGGGCGGTATATAAAAGTTTACTCAAAAATGGCGAAGACTCTGCATTTTAGATAGGATAACGCCTTTTTTGAGTTCCAAAAATGAACAAGAATTTTTGTTACTTTAAAACAGACATTATTATCTATATAGAAAATAATAAGAAAAACAAAACTTCCGACAAACTTTATAAGACCCTTTGAGCTTCACAGAGTATGGCAGAGCTCAGTATAATCATCCCTGTGTTCAATGAGGAAAGAGCCATCCAGAAAACCGTTCACGAGATACAGAATGCGCTGAAGCGGGTTAAGTCCCCATCAGAAATCATTTTAGTGAATGACGGCTCTACAGATACGACTCCTGCCATTCTTAAAAAAATATCAGGTGTGCGTGTGCTTATGCATGGAAAGAACAAGGGATATGGAGCAGCATTGAAAACAGGTATCTGTCACGCGTCAGGAAAGTGGATCTTGATCGTGGATGCAGACGGAACTTATCCCATTGATGCGATTCCGACATTGTTGAAAGACACAGCAAAATTTGACATGGTGGTAGGATCCCGCACAGGAGAAAACGTCCACATTCCTTTCTTTCGAAGACCTGCCAAGTGGTTTTTGAATAGGTTGGTTACGTATCTCACAGGCACTCAAATCCCTGATCTGAATTCAGGCCTTAGAGTATTCAAGAAGGAGATTGCCGATCGCTTTTTCCACTTATTCCCGGAAGGATTTTCGTTCACAACCACAATCACCGTTGCATGCCTCACAAATGGCTACTCGGTGAAGTTTGTTCCCATCAATTATTATAAACGAAAAGGCAAATCCACCATGCGCCCCCACCAGTTCTTTGCCTTCCTTCAATTAATCCTTCGTCTCATCACTTATTTTAAGCCCTTGAATTTCTTCCTTCCCTTAAGTGTGTTGTTCGTGTTGGTGGGAGCGTTGAGAATGGTTCGTGACTATTGGGTACAGAACAGCTTCGGCATTGGCGGCGTCACTGTTGTCCTCGCCGGCATTCAAATCTTCATGATTGGCTTGCTCGCGGACCTGATCATTCATAGAACGAAGTTATAGCAATACAAACCTTTTAAAATCCTCACAGCTTCCTATCTATATGGCTAAAAAGTGGCGCATCGAGCATGATTTGAAGTTGTGCATTGGAAACCGAGCCTGCCTAAAAGAGGCTCCGGCCTTCTTCTACTTTAAGGACCCTGAGAACAAGGCCTATCTCAAAAGCCCCAATAAAAAAGGCGACATCATCTCGCTCGAAAAAGACTTCACAGATGAAGAAGCAAAGCAGCTCCTGGAAGCAGCGCATGCCTGCCCCGTCAACGTAATTCAAATCACCGATCTCACCTCCGGTGACGTCCTCGTAAGCCATCAAGTAAAAACAGTTGGAAATACAAAGGAAGTGCGCGCTTCCTACAACGATGACCAAGAGTTTGTCATGGATCCAAAAGGATATTTTCTCATTCGCATCAACAAGGAAAAGAAGGAGATTGAGATCGGTTTCTGTCCGAATAAGAACGAAGTCACCGTTCGGATTACGGGGAAGACACCGCGGGAAGTGTATCATACGGCCATCCGAGAAGGTCTTGTCTCTCGTTTGGATCACGCCGGATATCTCGGCCGGGAAGTGCAAAAAGCCTTCGACGCTCTTCAATCTGGTAAGGATTACGTTCAAGATGATGAGTTGAAGTTTTAGTAAAATTTACTGACAGAGATTTCCACAATTTTCTTGGCTTTTATCGTTTTCTTTCTTCTCCTTCACAACGAGCTGCTCACTCTGCACATACTTAATTCCGTTTAACATAGCCGTCTCAGCCTTGCCCACTTCCCGTCCAAGGTAAGCAATGTGTTCAGCTTGTTGGGAAAAATTTCCAAATAGTTTATGCGCAATCACCGTATGCAATACTTCTTTCGCGGTCTTCCCACGAATAATACAGTTCAATTCACACGTACCTGCCTTGTAGTGCTCTACAAGGATGGAATCATTCTCGACTTTCACAACAAAGTGTCCTAAAGGATCCCAAATCAGTTCAGGGGTTTCTTTCGCTTCAATCACAGCCACGTGAGGAGAAGCTTCAATAGGGAGGGGTTCTTGTTGGATTCTTCCCGGATTTTGTGCAGCACAGTCTTGGATCGCAGGAAGCAAGCGTTCAAGGATCTTGGAAGGAGGGGGTTTATGTTCGTCCACCGTGAGATTAATCAGTTGTACTTGCTCTCGCAGTCGTTGAATTGGTTGGGTCAATTGGGGCGTGAGCGGTATGGGTAATTGATTGGGAGTGTGGTGTAGCCATTGCTCAAGAATCCGGTCAGGTTTGAAGGGGGATCGTTCACCGCAAAAAATAATAAAGCGAATGTAAGGGTTCGCCGCAATCGTAGCGACCATGCGTACAAGGCCAGGGTTTACTGTAACACAGCTTCCGGCAATGGCAATCTGGGAGTGTTTTAGGTTCAGCAGTGTGTGATCCGTAACACCGGTGCATATAGCTACACAGCCTTGTTTGTTGATCACAGTGGTATTGGCAGGGCTAGGAGGCCAGTGGGTTAGCATGGGGGGAGAAGGGGCGGGTAGTTTTAAAATCTTAGTGCTAGGTCATGTGTACCATAGCCCGAGCAAGATTGCTGTAGCGTTTGATCTTGTCCCACGTGTTCATTTTCAGAAGCAATCGTACCATGTATTGAGGTCTAAAGTAGAATTCTCGGTAGGCTTGTTTGAGGAGGGTTTGGAGTTCTTCTCCTTTGAAGACGGGGTGGCTGATGGTGGGGTTGAACCATTGGGGGGTGCTCACTTCTTCCCAGTTGGTATTGGTCATCATTTCAACCTGGCGAGCTTCATCTTCAGCCTTGGTTCCTGGGTGTGGGTTTAATAGGAAGAATTCAACAAAGGTGGGTTTGATTTCTTTAGCAAGGTTAAGGGTTTTGCGTGCAGTTTCTCGTGTTTCTAAGGGAGAGCCGAGGATGAAGAAGGCAAGCGTGTCAATGCCATGTTGATTGACGATTCGAAAAGCTTCTCGGATTTCTTCGACAGTTTGTGCTTTTAAGTAAGAATCTAAAATCTTCTGCTCGCCGCTTTCGCAGCCGAACATGAGGAGTTTTCCACCAGCCTCTTTGAATTGCTGGGCCATTTCCGGGACCTTAGCAACCATGTTGACCTTTCCGTTTCCAATAAAACTGATCTTTCTTTTTTTGAGTTCTCTCATCAACTCTTTGAATCGGGGTGGATTCAACGTGAGGGTGTCATCTCTAAATTCAATGACTTTAATCCCGTACTTGTTAATGAGTTCGTCCACTTCGCCCATGACGTTTTTCACGCTTCGGAAGCGTACGCGAACTCCATTCGTAATTTTAGAAGCACAGAAAGTACACTGGAATGGACAGCCGCGTGCTGTGAGCATTTCAGTCAGGGGCTCGCCATAACTGGTAAACAAGACGTGGTGGTATTTGGATAAGTCAATTAAGTGTCGGGCAGGATAAGGCAGCTCGTCTAAGTTATCTAGGAGGGGTCGATCTGGATTATTGACCACTTCACCGTTTTTCTTTCGGTAAACAATGCCCACAATTGAAGCCAATGGTTTGTTCTGGGCAAGCTCTAAGAAGCTGTATTCGCCTTCGTGTTTGACACAGACATCAATTTCCTTATACTTCTTCAGAAGAAGAGTGGCAGTGGGAGTGATGTGGGGTCCGCCCATAACAACAGTAACTTTTGGATTTTCTTTTTTGAGGGCTTTAGCAATCATCAATGCATTTCCAAACGTAGGTGTGGTCGCAGTAATGCCGACGATGTCTGGGTTGTATTTGAGGGTTTCTCGGATGGTTTCTTTCACGCCCCAGTGCTCAGCATATGAATCGGTGACTTTGACGGGAAAGCCGTGTTTTTCCAGAACAGCGGCAATGTAGAGCAATCCCAGAGGAGGAGCGGTAGGAGGAATGTATTTTTGTATTTTGCCGTATACACTCATCAATTCAGGAGTATTAATCAGGCATACTTTAGTAGGAGTTTTACTCATAGGGTTCCCTTAATTCACAAGATCAATGAAACATGATAACGCTTTTAAAGGTTTTGGAGGAATCGTAACGCTTAAATAACCTCCTTGAGCTCAGTCAAAGAGTAAACTAAGTCCTTCAGATAGGTGTTCTTTGAGTTCATAAGGCGTTTTGATAGACACCATTCGTTTAAGGAGGTACCTGGGGCGCATGTAGAACGCTCGGATGGCGTCTCGTTGGAGTTGGAATATTTCTTCATTGCTGATTTCTTTCACCAGATGGAGTTTGCCTCCGGAGTTTCGTACGAAAGTGCGGTTGTTTTTGAAGACTGGTTTGCTTTTGGCAGAGTCCATTTTCATGACTTTTTCTTGGACAAGGCCTTTCTCAAGCAGGTCTTTTCTAAACGTGGTGCCAAACCGAGGAGTTGCAATGTTGAAGCTCGCATAATCTAGATTGATTTGAGTGGAGAATTGGATGGTATTGCGGATGCTTTCACGGGTTTCTCCGGGAAGGCCAATGATGAACGTTCCGACTGTGCGCAGGCCAATTTTCTTGCAGAGGTCGAAGGCGTCGATCATTTGTCGGGTTCGGATGTTTTTCTTGTACGTCTTGAGTAATTCCTCATTGCTTGTCTCAACGCCGAACATGACAGTATGACAACCCGCTTCTTTCATGGTTTGCAAGAGTTTTTCGTCTACTGTGTCGACTCGGGAGAAACAGGTCCAGCTCATGTCGAGTTTTTTGAGTTTCTCGAGCAATTGATAAGTTCGGGGTTTGTTGACGCCAAAGGTTTGGTCTCGGATGAAGAATTCATGAATGCCTAGTTTGTTGAGGAGTTTGACCTCTTTGACAACGGTATCTATACTTCTGAGTTTAAAGCCAATGGTGCTCATGGGGCAGAAGGTGCAGGTAAACGGGCAGCCGAAATCCGTGAGGATCGTAGCATAATGTCCTCGTCGGCTGAAGGGGAAGATGTACCTTTTGAGGGGGAAAAGATCCCATCGAGGAACAGGGATGTCCGTGGTGCCGTATCCATGTTTTTCAGCTCCAGCAATGATTTTTCCATTCGTTGTCTTGTAGAGGACGTTCTCAATGGCTTGTCCTTTAGCCTGTTTGAGGTAAGTGAGAAGATCATCTGTGGAAAAGTCCAAAAGGGTTGCGTCTAAGAAAGGGTGTAAGGCAAAGGCTTTTTCTCGGATTTCTCGGTAAACATCGCCAGAGCCGATCAGTTTAGCTTGGGGTAGGGTTTCACGCAGCCGAGTGAGAAAAGGTACATCTTCTTCGTAGCTGGGGCTGCTAACAAGGAAGAACACGATGTCTGGATGAAGGGTGTTAATTTTTTGGAGGGTTTGTTCAGGGGTGAGTTCTTCAGCTACAGCGTCTATCACGCTTAAGGTATAATGAGGGTCTAGGCGTCCGCTCAAGTAGACCAGGTCAAGGGGGTGGTAGTAGTACTTGGCTTTGGATACGCATGTACAGTAGTAGTCCCGAAAGTACTTTTTAGTACCGGGAGGGTTAAGTAGGAGCAGCCGTTTCTTCATCGTCAGAGGTAGGGTTGGCGGCTTTATAAAGATTCTTGGTGTGTGTTGAAGGGGAGAATTCTGAAAAAAGAAAGGAATTTATAAGCTTAGGATTAACCTTTTGGTGAATGAGAAAGTCATGGAACTCAGTCGGGTTGTTTCTAGGCATCTGGTTAGTGACTCGCATCGTATTTTTCTATTGGTTTGGCAGCCGGCTTATTTTTGATGAGGCCAGTTATCTATACGAGATTAAATTGCTTTCAGAAAATGCGATTCAGGTTTTCAGTCAAGGACCTGTTCTGTATTATTGGGTGCTGCCATTTTTTAAGCTTTCGCACCCCATTATACTATCGAAGCTTCCCATTTTACTAGCCGACCTAGTTTTTTTGTTTGTAATTTATTTCTCCTTAAGAAAGCATGATGAAAAGACAGCAGGGTATGCTTCTTTATTCTATGCATTAGCTCCAATAAGCCTATTTGTTTCATATCATGTTACGACAGATGTTCCGGCGTTGCTCTTTACGTTTTTGAGCATTTTTTTCTTTGTGCGGTTCCATACCTATGAAAACAAGAAAGACCTAGCCTGGTCAGGCGTTTTCCTCTTACTAGGTGGCTTGACGAAAGAAATGGATTTTTTCTTGTATCTTTTCTTCCCGATCTATCTCTTGCTATGGCATTGGAAGGTAGAAAAAGTACCTAAGAGAATCATCTATGCCTTGTTGGGTTTGATCATAGTCACTTTTCTCATAAAGGCAGGCATCATGGCCGGGTTATGGACAAAGAATCCAGCGCGTTTAACGAGCATGTTTTTCTTGCCGTTCAAGAATGGGGGATTCCTAAATGGTGGAATTTTATATTTTATCATGGTGTTTTTCTTGTTTGCGAACCCAATAATAGCCGTACTAGGATATCCTAAGATTTACTTATTTTTGAAGAATGTATATAATAAAAAGGTGAGTGTAAGAAAAAAAGACTTTTTGTCTCGATTGCGGTTTATTTCAGCAGTGGTAGTAGTGTTTTTAGTGCTTTTCTTCACGTATTTCGGAGCCACAGATATTCGGTATGTCTACTTCGTCGTTCCATTCATAGGGTTGTTTGCAGCAGAGCCTTGGAGTCGTTGTTCGTATAAACTGAAAGGAGCGCTAATTCTTCTTGCGTTGGTCTTTCAATTCGCTTTGGTGATTGCCTCTGAAAAAGATTCGCAAGGATTTGATGCCTTAGGGCAATACATCGACGCCTTGCCAATGCAGGTAATCTATACGAATGAGCCTCATCGCACCAGCGAGCATTTTGTTCCGGCTGTAGTAGAGTTCAAGACACGTAAGAAACTAGTCTATTTACCGAACGAGGAGATCCCTAAGTTATCAGGTCCTATCGTTGCGCTTTCATACAACCGTTCAGGCCTTTCAACTTTAGATGAAGCCTTCCAGAAGCAAGGAGTGGTTTACGATAAAGTAACGTTTGTTGTGTCGGATTACGAGCGTTCTGTGTATGGTATCGGACAGGGTGTTTCGTTGCCGAAGCCTTCCGAGACTGGATTTTCTTCATTCTTTCAACAGCCTTTGAGAACGTCTCCAGAAGAGGCTTTGTATCGGTACATGATCTATGCTAAGAGGAATTTCTGTGCTGTGCCTAAAGATCAGAGAGGTTGGTTCAAGTCTCGAGCATGCTCTTGGGGAGAATAGAAGTGCTACCGTCCATAAGGCGAGCGATTCTGTCAAAAGTAGGAAAGAAGCTGAGGGGGACGTGCTCAGAAAGCGAAGCTTTCTGGCATGCCAGCAATCGAAGTTGCTGAGCAGCACCTTCGGGGCTTCAGCGTTACTAACAAAAATTTCGTGGTTTAAAGCCTCGTGCGCTCAGAAACGATAGTTTCTGGCGCGCCAGAAAGACTACGGCCTTTCTGTGCGCTTTAGCACGAAATTTTTGGAAGTTCCAAAAATCCGCCTACCAAGGCGAAGAGCGTAAAGCCTCGCACTTTAGTGCGAGGATAGCT
This sequence comes from Candidatus Nanoarchaeia archaeon, assembly GCA_035289665.1. GTDB lineage: Archaea > Nanobdellota > Nanobdellia > Woesearchaeales > SM23-78 > JBBSWA01. The sequence goes on along the minus strand of DATDWO010000054.1, from coordinate 25,354 downwards.
CCGAGCAGCGGATTTTTGTTACGTAAAAAGGAAAAGTAAGTCGTGAGCAGGCGGTAGCATTAGAATAAACTTTAAGAGCTAGCGCATTTCTCTAAGAGGATGCGTTCCTATACATCTTGGCAGCTTTTGCTTTTTAGTTTGACCGTATCGATTTTAGCCCTCTTTTTACCTTATTTTCCACGAGTTTTAGTCGGGGTTTTTTCCTTAGTTGTGCTTCCTGGCGTGGTATTGTCTTCAGCGTGTTTTAAGGCCAAAGGGTGGTTGGAAAACGCAGTCTTTGGTTTACTATTATCGTTAATTCTTCTCTCTGCATTCGGATGGGTGACATTAACGCTCTTGAAAGGGCAGCCTTTCTGGATATTTTTAGTTTTATATTTCGTCTTACTTGGTCTGGTTGATTTCGGTCTAAGAAAAGGAAAGAGTGGAAAAGTAGATCTGGGTTATAAATGGGAGAAATACGATAAATGGTTTGTAAGCCTGCTGGTCTTGCTCTTAGTCTCAGTTGCTTTCCAGAATTACTTCATTGGTTATGAAATGGATCAGGGTTTTATTTCAAAATTCACACGAAACGATCATTGGTATTATGCAGCGAGTTCGGCTGAAGTGAAGAATCAAGGCCTTTCCGAGTACCCTATATATCCTCATCTGCCGCCGGAAAAAGATCGGTATCCAGTGGGTTCGTTTGTGTTGTTTGGAATTTTATCCGTACTCTTGAACATTCCAGCAATATATCTTGTCCAATACTTGGGCATCCTCGTTCCTCTCGGTCTCAGTCTAGCCTTCTACCATGGAGGTCAGCTCTTTTTCAAAGAAAAGAAAACAGCTTTCTTCGCCTTCTTATTCGGAACAGTGCTGCATCTCGGTTGGTCTTTTTTCTTTACACCTACGTCCTGGTATCGGTATCAAGGATTACCAATACCTTGGTGGACTGTTCCTTTGTTTTTCTTAGTTGTGGCCCTAGCGGTTTGGCTATTGGTTAAGCTTTATCTCTATTCGAGAAAATCTTTTTGGTGGGCCCTAGTGGCAGGAGTGGCTTTCGGCGGAGTAATAGGCACTGGGATTTTGAAAACCTTGAGCACTAAATTAGCCGCATCTATAACCTGGTTAATCCCCATTCTTTATTATGATTGGACGTATGATTCTAGTTTTCCAGGGATGCAGCCCTTGCAGGTCTTTTTTTCAGCGATTTCCCCCAAGTCTTTATCTTTATTTTATCAGCTAGCCGCTCTGCTCATAGTCTACTTAATCTTAACAAAAAAAGAAAAAAAGACTCAGCGAAAGTGGCAAGTCTTGTTATTTTTAGATATCCTGTTAATGAGCTTTAATCATCCTTCTTCTTTCCTTCCTTTTGCACTATTTTTAGGTATTCTGGTGGGCATCGGTTTAACCTATAAAAAGTTCCGCGCGTTATGGGCACCGATTATCGCAGGGGGTATCGTGACAATCGCTTACGGAGTCTATTATGTTGTGTCTGTAGCTGCAGGGCAGTCCTATCTAAAGATGGGCTTCAATGGACAATATGGATTACTTGCTTTCCTGATGTTCTACGGTTTCCATTGGTTATTTAGTTATCACGGATGGAAATCAGTAAAGAACAAGATGATCTTGACATTATTGTCTTTGTACATCGCAAGCCATTGGATTATTCTACTTGTAGTAAAGAACACATTCAACGCATCTGATTTGGGTCGCGTATTGAGTGCCACCTTAATCCCACTCGCCTTCCTCTCAGCTGCTGGAGTCTTTAGGTTTAATCAAAAGATAACCAAAGAGTACAAATTAGGTGTGTGGGGAATCATCACTGTAATCGGAGCGTGTTATTTCCTCATCTATCCCTTAAACTTAAGCCAGCTGCAACCAAACCAATATCTCGTTCCTAAAGCGGATTTAGAAGCGTACAATTGGATTCGAACCAACACCGCTCCAAACGCCATCTTCATCGTAGCGTTAAACCAATCGGAGTACAACTCGCACGAACTCACTGTTTTTGCCGAGCGCAAAACCTTAATCGATTCCGTATGGAACCTAAAACTGTATCATTATCCAGAACAGGTAGTGGAGGAAAGAATAAAGCTAGTAAACAAAATCTATGAGAGCGGCCTTTCCGATGAAAGTCTTAAAGAGTTAAGAACTTATGTAGATGAAAAACTAGGTAAAAGTATTCCCTTGTACGTATTTGTGGGAAGCCATGGATTACAACACTATCCTTTCTTAGCCACGTTGGCCGTGGACGCGAACAAAGTCGTGTTTAACAACAAACAGGCCGTTTTGGTGGAAGTCTTATAATCATCTTTTTAAACGTATTCAAGCTCCAACAAGCATGAAGATTCCTTCTTTGTCAATCATCATACCGGTTTATAATGAGGAGCGTTGTTTGACGAAGAGCTTGGATAAAGTTTTGCGTTTTTTGAAAGCAAACGTAAAAGATTTTGAAGTGATCGTTGTGGATGATGGCTCTTCTGATTCAACTCCGGAGATTTTAAGGCGTTTCAAGGAAAAGGTTAGGGTGTTGCGAAATGAGCCGAATCGCGGGAAGGGTTTCAGTGTAAAAAAGGGTTTTTTGGCTTCTTCGAGACCTTGGACGTTGTTTATGGATGCGGATCTTTCGACTCCTTTGGATGAAATCAATCACCTTTGGCCTTTTCATCGTACACAGGATATGATTTTTGCTTCGCGTTCCATGCCAGGATCGAGGATCATTGAACGGCAAGGCGGGTTCAGACGTACTTTGGGAAGAGTCTTTCCTTGGCTAGTTAGGTTGTTGGCATTGCCTGGTTTTTACGATACGCAATGTGGTTTTAAGATGATGAGTAAAAAAGCGATTCAGAAAGTGTGTCACAAGCAGAGGGTGGACCGCTTTGGTTTTGACGTGGAGCTTTTATTGATTGCTAAGCGTCAAGGTTTGCGGATGAAAGAAGTGCCGGTTACGTGGAAGAATTCGGATCGAAGTTCATTAAATCCATTTAAGGACCCATTTAAGATGTTATTGGAACTTCTCAGAATCAAGTGGAATGATCTCAGGCGTTTGTACGGTTAAGGGGTCTTTTTAAGGCTTTCTTATCGTCGCAAAGCTTTAAAAACAGCTAAGACTTCTTAACAATCGTTATTTTGGAGCCCTATGCAACTTTCAGATCTAACCTTCGCAAAATACCTCGTAAAAAAGAACAAGGTAGCGCCGATCTTCTTAATTTGGGAAGTGACCAATCGCTGCAACAGTCGTTGCGTGACGTGTTTTAATTGGGATAAGGTGATGGACATCCGTAAGCGAGAACTAACTCTGCCCCAATTAGAAAAAGTCACAAAAACCATGAACACGCACTTGCTTGCCCTGGCCTTGACAGGTGGTGAACCCTTCATTCGAGAAGACTTGGTGGATGGGTTGAAAATATTTTATAAAAATACAAAGATGAATTTCTTAACGATCCCAACAAACGCCATTCACACCGAGCCTATTTTAGAGCAAGTGGAAAAAATCTTAGCTTTCTTCCCAGGCCATCTCACAATCGATATTTCCATTGATGGCATCGGTGCCATGCACGACAAAATCAGAGGAGTAAAAGGTAATTTCAAGCAGAGCGTAAAGACTTTCAAGGGCTTGATGGAAATAAAAAAGAAACATAAAAACTTATCCGTCGGTGTGAATACCTGCGTTAACAGCGTAAATCAAGATTCATTCATGGAGATTTACAAGTACATTAAGGAGCATTTCAAGGGATTAGATCAGCACAATTTCGAAGTGATGCGCGGTTCAGGTAAGGATCCTCATGTAAAAGGCCCTCCCATAAAATGGGTGATGAAACACCTGAAAACAATCAAGGCAGTCCTTGAATCGTACGACTACCATAACACCGGTCTTACGCAGCGCTTCCTCAAGGCAGCCAAGCTGAGATATCATGACGTGGTGGCCGAGCACATGAAGGAAGGCGGCGAGTGGCTGCCCTGTACGGCAGGAAAATTAGCAGCCTACATCGACTGTGATGGCAATTTATTCCCTTGTGAGCTGTACCGTCCCATGGGCAATCTAGCCGACTTTGACTATGATTTTGGAAGGCTCTGGAAATCAGATAAAGCCGATGAGATTCGCAAGGAAATCTATGATATCAAGTGTAAGTGCACGCATGCCTGCTTCCAGTACATGAATGTTCTCTTTACACCGTCTGAATACCCTAAGATCATGAAGTATATGGTGCGCTGAAATCGAGATTTCAGGCACCAGAAATGCTACGCATTTCTGTGTGACGAAGTAATTTTCAGTTTCTTTATTCGTTGTTTAGAAGAGAAGTAAGGGTTCTTTGTGCGGCGCTCATCGCTTGAGTATAATACATCAACATAGCTTTATCTCGTGCATATCCAATGGTTAAGCTGGATTTAGGAAGGGTAAGAAAAGCATGCCCAATACTACTGGAGCCATCTTTTCGTAAGCCAAATTTTCCTTCTCCAGATAAAGCAGATGAAAAAATGCCTTCAGCTTCTTCCCCAGCTACGGATTCGGATAAACCATGAAAACGAGGAAGTAATTCTCTTAAAGCATCCGCAGCCATGCCATATCCGTTAGGGGCTTTTCCAAGTACCGGAGCGATGAGTTCGCCGTGTAGATCTTCTTCAAAAGCGACAAAGGGAAGGCCATAGCCCCATCGCAATACCACTTTGATGGGGACCCCTTTAGGTAATTGTCCGTCGGAGTAGATACTCAGATCCAAATGCCCTCCAGTTCCAGCGAGATTCACACATTCTACGTAACACTGTTCAGGTTCTTCCCAGCTTGCTTGAGATCTTTTAACACCCACTTCCTGGGTGCGAAGATCTTCCATCGCACGATCCAATCTCAATACGCGATGAAGTTCAGACTGAATGATACGATCACGAAGATTCCAGACATATCCAACTTTAGGATCAAGCGTATCCATAATAAGAGGAGTTCAAGCGCTGCTTAAATACGTTTCTCCAATAAGCTTTAAATAAACACTTCTCAGTCCGATTACCATGAAGAAGCCTTTTGTCAGTGTCACGATCATTTTCAAGAGCCGGAATGCTTGGCTGGATACGTGCGTTAAAAAATGCCTTGCTTTCAAACCAGCACCGGACGAGATCATTCTGGTTCCAGATGATCATTCGGCAGATGCATACAAAAAAAACAAGAAAATAAAAGTAGTGGTCAGCGGCCCGTTAAACATACCTAAAAAGAGGAACATCAGCGTAAAAGCCACTAGTAAGAAATGCGATATCATCGCGTTTATTGATAGCGATGTGTATCCTCATCCAGATTGGTTTAAGAATGGTTTGAAATACTTGACGAAAGAGTTGGGTGCCATAGGCGGTCCTAACCTAACCCCTCCTGAAGACAATTACTGGATGAAAGTAACAGGTAATGCCATGGAGTCACCATTTTGCTATGGTGGGGGGTATATTCGACATACTCCAGTTTCACCGAGGTTCGTCGAGGAACTTCCGACTTGTAATCTGTTTGTCTGGAAAAGGTTGATCGAAAAAGCAGGTTATTTTGATGAGTCTTTAGCTACAGGGGAGGACGCTCAGCTCTGTGCGAATATTAGAAACTTAGGCTATAAGGTTGCGTATCGCCCTGATGTTAAAGTGTATCATCATCGTAGGCCGTTGTTCTGGCCGTTCATAATACAAACATATCGATATGGTTTCTTCAAGGGGAAATTATTCAGGAAAAATGCCTTGCGTCAGTTCTACTTTTTAACGTCCCCCCTTTTCTTCTTATTCGTCCTTTTAGGCTGGATTTCGTTGTTCATTCATCCCTGGCTGGGAGGACTGTATAAAGCTGTTTGGTGGGTCTACCTCACGTTACTTATCATAGAAGGAGCTCGTACAAGTAAAAAGATCCTAGAGTTCCCGTTTACGATGATAAGCATATTCACGCTTCACATAAGTTATGGTTTTGGCTTTGTGAAGGGGCTTTTTTCAGCTTAACAAGGCTTTTTAAGGCTTTTGGGGGACGCACAACATTTAAAAAGCATCCTCGCTTAACGCCACAGGAAGCATTAGCTTCCTGGGCCCCAGAAGCTTTATGGGTTTCTGTGGGATTGTTATTAATTGAGGGAATGCATGAAAGTCGCTTTAATCAATCCACCACAGGTCTTTTCTAGGTGGCAGATCGCTGCCGGCGTGATTCCTCCTTTATCCGTTCTCTACCTAGCAGCCTATGTCCGTCAGCATGGCCATGACGTGAAGATTATCGATGCCTTGGTAGAAGCTCCAGAGCAGATCAATACGATGGAGGGAGTTCTTAATTATCGAGGTCTGGATTTCAATCAAATCGCGCAGCGCATAGAACCAGATACGGAGGTCATCGGCATTTCCAACTTATTCTCTTTTGCTTTTCCTGTCATTTTGAAGATGGCCAAGGACTTGAAGAAGCGCCATCCGAAGGCAAAGATCGTGCTCGGTGGTGCCCACCCTTCAGCCACGATGCACCCTACAACTAAATTCAAGTGCTTTGATTACATCATCAATGGAGAAGGAGAAGACACTTTCTTGAAACTGCTGGATGTCATTGCCGGCAAGATGAAGATTGAGGAATTGGATGGGGTTGGTTATCATAAGGGAAATCAAATCATCGTGGTTCCTAAGAAGAATTACATCGAAGATCTGGACGCACTCCCTTTCCCAGCGAGGGATATGATTCCATTGGATGATTATTTCCGAGTCAGGGAGGCTCATGGTCCTTCTCAAGAGCGCTGGACGCCGATTCTCGCTACAAGAGGTTGCCCGTTCATCTGTACATTTTGTACCTCTAGAATTTGGAACCGAAAATGGAGAGCAAGAAGCGCAAAGAACATCGTGGACGAGATGGAGCATTGCGTGAAAAAATACAACATCACTGAGTTCCATTTTGAAGACGAAAACTTAACCTTGAACAAGCCTTTAACGATGGACATGTGTAAGGAAATCATCAATCGAGGCTTGAAGGTGAAGTGGCAGACGCCAAATGGAATTCGAGCCAGCGCCACCGATGAAGAAATGTTGGATGCCATGTACGCGGCCGGTTGCTACCATATTACTGTTGCTCCAGAAAGCGGCAGTCAGCGAGTCCTGAATGAGATCATCAAGAAAGGCCAGAACTTTCCTCATGTTGAGCGTGTGGTTCGCTACGCAGTGAAAAAAGGAATGAAAGTGGCTGCCTATTTCATATTAGGTATTCCTGGGGAAAAGATCGAGGATATGCAGGAAACGATTAAGTATGCGCAACGTCTGGCCAAAGTGGGCTTGGATGAAGTGGCGTTTAGTTTATTTATCCCATTGCCAGGTTCAGACTTATTCACTCTGCTCGAGCAGCAGGGGAAAACACCGAAAAATTGGTCGGAGTGTGTGAGCATTGGAGACCTGAGTGTGGCGAGGTCTTGGTCAGATTTCATCACAGACGAGCAGTTATTTCAATACAGGAAAAAGGCTTATCTAAAGTTCCATGCAACAAAGTTCTTGTATCATCCGGAGAAAGTCGTAAAGTCTATCTTCAATATCTTGCGAGACCGCCAAGAAACCAAGACTGAACGTGCCGTTTTAACCTTAATTAAGCGTTTCATCGGAGTGAAGAATACAGTACAAGCCCATCCAATACCGAGTGCATAACATGACGCAAACCAAGCAAGATTACGCAGATCAAGGTAACTTTACCTTAGTTCCCAAGGATTATGTGGCGATGACAGATGAAGACATTGTAAAGGCGGCCATGAAGAAAAAGCCTGCCGATTCCAAGGTTAAGTTGAAGATTGTTCATGATCATCCTGGTTGCATTGGCTGCGCAGCCTGTGTCGCCATGCACGGCCCGAATTGGGAGTTAAAGGATGACGAAAAGGCCATGCCGGAAAAGACCGATCTTGAGGAAAGCGACCGAGATGGCAATATGCGTGCAGCCCAGAACTGCCCGGTCAATGTGATTCATCTTGTGGATTTAAAGACGGGGAAGAAGTTGATCTGAATGTCTTTATTTTTAATCTTCTGCTTGAACCTCTTCTCTCTCGTTGTACCATGCTCTGAAAAGATGTACAAATACGTTAATCATTTGTTTCGACGCATCTCTTCCTCTTACTTCTTGAATGGTCTCTCTTACTAAATCAATAAAGCCGGGTTTGTTCACGAATTCGAAATCAATATCTGTGTGTGGGTCGTAACCCTTGGCCATGATGGCAGCATGATCCATCACAATATGGCAGCATGATCCATCACAATATCCTGGACTTTATTGAATACAGTTATGGCCCATCTATAGGTAATTCCTTCTGTAATCTCTTGGGAGAATATCTTTCTTAATCTTTCCTCCATTAACCTTAGCAGACGCTCCTCTTTTAAGTCCATTTTTAGGATGATGTGTTCCCCTTTGACTAAAGCAGCAAATAGGCTTTGAAAGGTCTCTATCTGGTTGATCTTTTGTATAATTTTCGTCTCCAGTTCAAATTGCTGTTTAAGATGGGTTATTAATTTGTCTGGGTGTTGCGGGTTAGCCAGTAAGCTTTCTACCAGGTGCATCTGAATTTTTAATCCAGAATGAAGCTGTTCTAACAGTCGATAGACATATTCGTGTCTTGTTTCAGCGTACCCTAAACATTGCTTCAATCGCTGCACTCTTTTTATCCTTTTGGTGTGCTCGATCCGTTCCAAGTCAGCCAAGAGCTCCTCTTCTCTTTTCTCTTCATTTGAAAGGTCTACCAGCTCTGAGCTTAATAATCGTTTCAACAGGTGCAGAAGATTAGAAAGGTCCTCGCCAGAACCCAATTGTTCGATAATTGCTTTCTTAGTTGAGGTGGTTTCAAGGTAGTCCCTCCATATTTTTTGGATCGCTAGGTCGTTTACCTCTATTTTTTTGCCGGTAGACTCTGGAGAGGAAAAGAGGCGGTTGAGCAGGCCCATGCTCTAGACAAAGAGCCCATACTAATAAACATTGTTTTTTGAGGGTAATAAATTCTATATAGAAAACAATATTCTTTCCAAAACCTTTAAATAAGTGAACTCACTTATAATAAGGATGACAAATATAACCCTCTCCATTGAGAATTCAGTCTATCAGCAAATGCGCGAATACTCAGAAGTTAAATGGAGTGAGTTCGTTCGTAAAATGATCAAAAAGCGGCTGGAAGAGTTAAGACAATTAGATAAACACCCAGACCAAGAGAGCATCCTGACCATGCTCGCCTCGGAAGATGTCTTGAAGAAGGAATGGGGCAACGAAGCAGACGAGCGGTGGAACAATGTATGAGCAACGTGAGATCGTTCTGGTTCCATTCCCGTATTCGGATCTTACGGCGGCGAAGCAACGACCGGCCCTCATTCTTTCGAATCCCAAACTGAACAAAAGCCAAGACCGGATTTGCTGTTTGATCACCAGCCAGTCCACCATCGAAGGGCTCGAGATAAAAGAAACTCATCTAGAAAAAGGAAGCCTCCCTTTTAAAAGCTGGGCGAAGCCCTACCGCTTATTCACGGTCCATGAAAAAATCATTAAAAAAAGTATCGGAAAAATCACTCACCTCTTTCATAAGGAAACCCTAGCCTCTCTTAACGAGTATTTGGCTTAAGGAGTATATAGCCGAAGCTTTATTAAGTCCCTCTTTATTTCGTTCACCCATGAAATTCGCCATTCGAGACGATGATACAAGTTATTTTACCCATCCAGAGGACTTAGAAAACGTCTATGGAAACATCTGGAAGCGCTGCCCCATCTCCCTCGCCGTCGTACCGTTCCATGCCTGCACCAAAAGCAAGGGAATACCTGAAAAATACTGGACAGGCAATCAAACCTTCCCCATTGGAGACAACAAACCCTTGGTGATCTTTCTAAAGAAGAAAATCAAGGAGAAAAAAGTCAGCATCCTACTGCATGGCTACAGCCATAAAAACTACTTGACAGGGCCTGAGTTTGTGGCTGGAGACAACTTACACGAAAAAGTAAAAGAGGGGAAAAAATACTTGGAAAAGGTTTTCGGAGTAGAGGTCAAGTCTTTTGTTCCGCCGCATAATAAGATATCCGAAGAAGGCCGAAAAGCCGTTGCAAAAGCTGGCCTCAACATCGCTTGCCATCAATCCTATCTTCCATGGCTTCGTAGGATGAATTGGAAGAACGCAAAGGAAAAGGCCTTGTTCTACCTAGTATCTCAACAAACCCATTACTATCCATTTGTTTTACAAGAGAAAGGCTATAAAGAGTTGCAGTGCGTCTCGCTGGTTCCGAGCAAGACATTAAAAGACTTACAAAATGATTTTATGGTTGCAGCAAAGGAGTACGGCAGTTTCTGCCTGAACACTCATTATTGGGAAGTCAAGGGAGAAATGAAGAAGACGTTCGATGAGTTCATGAAATGGGCACATACGTTTATGCCCAGATACTGCTCAGTGGATGAGTTATTCCGGTGATCGAGTCAGTTCTTCTAGTTTTCGAGCAGTATAAGTTCGTAGAAATGCATCTCTAGTTGCTAGATCCGAAGCATCTCGTGCTCTTTGCAATAAGGTGTCAGCATCGAGGTCTTGAGTCCCTTCAACGAAAGCAGGAGTTTCAATTCTTTGAGAGACATCTTTTAGAGATTTATTTGGTTTTAGAAGCTCTTTGCCTGTTAAGCGTTGATAGGCTCCGTGAAAGCCATAATATGCATGCATGACTCCACTATGGTGCCATGAGGAAAAGAGGCGTCCGGTGCATGGGAAACTTAGGCCGAGGACATCAACAATGGTGGTGGCTGCAGCGTATCGAGCCGTACGGCGTTCATCATGACTGTTTTTTCGAGCCACGAGGTCTTTAGGCTGTAAATGAAATGGAGCAGACATAACAGTAAGAATCCTCTCAGGTGTTAAGGAGCTTTGGCTATAAAGGCTATCTACAATGGGTACTAAAATTTGAAGTGCTCCAAGATGTAGCTGTACAGAACTTGCTTTTTGTGCAATGCTCATAAGTCTGGGAATGGGGGGGTTCTTTTAAGCGTTGTTCTTTTACCCAAAACCATTTAAAAAGCCTTGATTTGTAGAGGGGATATGTGCGGCATTTGTGGAGTGAACTGGGAAGATAAAACCTTAGTTAAGAAGATGGCAGACCAGTTGGTCCATCGGGGTCCTGACGATGAAGCCTATTACTTAGACAAAGGAATCAGTCTAGGCATGCGCCGTCTGGCCATCATCGATCTAAAGAAAGGCCTTTATCCTGTCAGGAACAAAGACGAAACTGTATTCTTGGTATTCAATGGCGAGATCTACAACTTTCCAGAATTGAAAGCAGAGCTGGAAATGAAGGGCTATCGTTTTCGCACCAATTGTGACGCCGAAGTCATCACGTACGGTTATGATGAGTTCGGAATTAAGGTTCTAGATAAATTAAACGGCATGTTTGCCATCGCGCTCTGGGATGCCAGGAAAAAGGAGCTCATCTTGGCAAGAGATCGGTTTGGAGAAAAACCTTTGTATTATTACCACAAAGAGGGCAAGTTTGCTTTTGCCTCAGAGCTGAAAGCCCTTCTTCCAGCAGGTATCGATCGTTCATTAGATAATCAAGCACTGCATGATTTCCTCACCTTGCTATACCTGCCAGGTGATGCAACTTTATTCAAATACGTAAAGAAACTTCTCCCAGCTCATTATCTGATTTTTAAAAATGGAAAAGTAGCCTTAAAGAAGTATTGGAGTCTTTCTTCGCCTAAAACATTGAGTTGGAGTGAGGCAGATGCGGCAAGAGAGTTAAGGAGATTGTTGGAAAAGAGCGTCCAGCAGCGATTGATCAGTGACGTCCCTCTAGGCGCTTTCCTCTCAGGTGGTATCGATAGTAGCACGATCGTTGGGATCATGTCTCAACTCACCAAGCAACCGGTAAAGACCTTCTCCGTTGGGTTTGGGGAGGAAAGCGATGAATTACAACACGCAAAGGTGGTGGCGGAGCATTTCAATACAGATCATCACGAGCTCTTGGTCACTTCTAGTTTTGCTAAGCGCCTTCCTGAAGTGGTGTACCACACAGACGTTCCTACAGCGGATCCTACATGCATTCCTACTTTCTACTTGTCGGAGTTCGCAAGGAAACGAGTGACCGTCGTTCTGACAGGAGAGGGGGCGGACGAAGAGTTTTTTGGTTACAGTAGGATTCAGCGGATGTTGCAAGCGCAACAGTTGGCTCAGCGCTATAATAAGATTCCAAGCATCATCCGAAAAGGGGTTAAGGTTTTAGTCAAGGCAGCGCCGACCTTGCAGGTGAGGCGTAAGCTCAAGCGGCTCCCCAATCTGGAAGACCTTCCTACATTTTACATGGAGAGCAATGGGGTGTTGAGTGAAGAGGAAAAAGAAGGCATTTATTCTTTCCCATTTAGCGGGAAGCCCACTCCGCGTTTATTCAAGACAAAGAACGATCTTTTGGCGAGTTTGTCAAGTTGGGATCTTAATGAATATCTGCCGAATGACATATTGATCAAAGCAGACACGATGACCATGGCGCACAGTCTCGAAGGACGTGTTCCTTTCTTGGATCCTAAGATCGCTGAATTCTCACAGTCCATCCAGACTTCATTCAAGTTAGGGCCTTTGAAGAATCCAGTGGAGAAGTACATTTTGCGTAAGTCCGTACAGGACTTGCTTCCTGCAAGCATTCTCAAGCGCAAGAAGCAGGGGTTTACAGTGCCTTTGGACAAATGGTTCCAGAAGGACCTGAAAGAAGTGGCAGGACATTTATTGAGTCCATCTTCATTGAAGGAGTCAGGCGTTTTTGATGCTCAGAAAGTGAAAAAACTCTATCCTCCTTTAGGAAAGATTGGGGGCTATTACCGCCTGTGGCCACTTGTGTACTTCCAGGTGTGGCATAAGATGTACGTTCAGGATGAAAACCCTTTATCTGGCAAGAAGAAACTGGAGAGGTTCTTTTAGAGCGATGAGATATGACCAGAAGCTGAAGGATGAGTATTATGCGGCTACGGCAAAGGCATATGCGAAGATCGATCAAGTTCCTTTTATAAGGAAAACATTTGAGGAGATGTTGCAGGTTAAATTTGAAGGAAAGCAGATTATTGATTATCTTCAAGGAAGTAAAATATTGGACTTGGGTTGTGGGTCAGGCCGGTTATTTCCATATCTGAAGAAGAGTTACGTGGTGGGCGTAGATGCTTCCAAAGAAATGTTAAAGTACGCACGACAAGTTATGACAAAATGCAGATTGAGAGGCAAATTCGTTCAGAAAGACTTGTTCCATTTCAAATCAAATCAGAAGTTCGATATAGCTATCAGCATCGGGGTCTTGGGAGAGCACGTCCCTTTTACGATGGATCTCGCGAGAAATGTGTTTCAAGCACTCAAACCAGAAGGTCTTTTCGTTTTCACCGTAGTTCCGCTTAAGAAGCGCTGGTTGAGCCTCCTCGCAAAGCAGCTGCTTCAATGGGGCCTCATTTTGCCCAGGCTTTCATCGTGGAAGAAGCAACTGAACAGCGCAGCATTCATGGGTTACTTTGCTCATTCCAAATCCTATGTGGAGAGAACACTCAAAAACGTGGGATTTAAAGAGGTGAAGTGTGTAACGGTCTTGAAAAAAAGTTATGAGCATTACGAGTTTATAGCAAGGAAGTGAATCATGAAGGTTTTGTTTGTGAACAGAGAAATGGCCATGAATCCGGGTGGCGGCGAAAATGTAGACCGCGAATTAGCGGCAGCCTTGAAAAAGTTAGGCATTGAGGTCAAGTTTATGGTCGGGAAGCCTCTTTTTGGAAAACCTCGCGTAACTTTACAAGGCTTTTCCGTAGAGTATATCCCCTCACCCTATTTAAGGGGTTTATATCAGAAGTTGCCTTTTCCATTCAACCTCCCTCTGGGCATTCTGGATTGGAAGCTCTTTTGTTGGTCTTGTTTGAATCATTTGAAGAAGCGAAACGATTATGACTTATTGCAGGTGTTGTCCTTGCCTGAGCTAGTTAAGATTAAGGATTCTAAACCCATTCCCATAGTGATGCGCTTCCCAGGCCCTCCTGCTCAGATGTTCAAGAATGACATCCGTAAAGTAGACGCAGTAATCGCAAATGGAGATGCTTTGATCCAGATTAGAAAGAAGTTCAGAAGGGACGCAATAGAAATTCAGATCGGAATGGATTTGCAACGCTTTAAGCCCTCTCCGTCGAAGAGTAAGGAGATAAGGGGAAAACTAAGAGTGAGTAATGCTCCGTTGATTCTTTACACAGGTCGTTTCATGCCGATTAAGAACGTATCGTTATTGATTACAGCCATGCGTTTTGTGGTGGATCAGCAGTCGAATGCAAAGCTCATCTTAGTTGGGGAGGGCCCGTTAGAAGGAAAGTTGAGGGGAGAAGTAAAAAGGTTAGGGTTAGAAAAGAATGTGATCTTCGCAGGGCGTGTAACCCCTGGAATTGAGTCTTACTATGCTGCAGCCGACGTCTTTTGCATGCCTTCCTTGTATGACAATTTTCCGAACTCGGTTTTAGAAGCCATGAGTTCAGGTTTGCCGATTGTCGCCACAAATGTGGGCGGCATTCCTTTGCAGGTTAAGGATGGAAAGAATGGTTTCTTGGTGCCTTCAGGTGATGAAGTAGCCTTAGCAGAAAAAATATTGATGCTTCTAAACAGTCCAACCAAGGCAAAGAGAATGGGCACTGAAAACCGTAAGTGGGTCATGAAGCATTTCTCCTGGGAAGAAAGCGCAAGGAAATTGAAGCGTCTCTATGAACAATTGATCAATGAGAAACGTCATGTTTGAGCAAGATCTCTAGATAAGGAAGTTCTTTTTCCGTGTGCAAATAGGATTCTTCAGAAGCGGATGCGACGTTTCTTCGAATGTATTCAGCGGCATCCTGCACAAAAAGGGGGTTCCAGTGTGGCCGTCTCGGATCCCATCCTAAGTATCCTCCTCGTAGTGCGTACGTTGCAAAAAAATTGAATTCCTGTGGCTTCAGGGTGTAGGGTCCAATTTTGATCAAGCGCTGCTGTGGATTCCACTGCACGTGTAACTCCCCTCCTTCAAGTGTGGGCACTTGGACGGATTGCTGGGCCACGGTTAATTCTACGATGGCTCGGCAAAACTCTGGCGTAGCGATCGTAAACTCGCCTAGTCGAACTTCTTGCGTGAACACGCTGAAGTATCCAGCCACAATGGTTCCTTTATTCTCCGTAGGCAGTAGGTAGGTCATGGTGGAAGTCTCAGGCGCATGCAGCAGGATATATTGCTTTTTTCAGATTTTATCGTCCAAAATTTAAGGTTGTCAGTATGATGGGTGCTAATTAAATATGGTTTCAAAAAAATCCATATGAATATATAAGAAACCATATAGTAACCAAAAAGTTTATATAGTTTCATTCGTTACCATATGTCGTGGTATTAAAATTAAAGCAGGTTTTTATGCCGGAGTTTGACGAGCCCTATCAGAAGGTTCAAGCATGGTTCTTCTCCTTTTCAAGTCGGCAGCCAACCCTAAGCGAGCTCTCCAAGACCTTGAATATGTCAAAAACAACCGCAAACGAAGCCATTTCTAGACTGGTAGAAGAAGGGTTTATTATAAAAGAGGTAATCGGGAGGGCTTGGCGCCTTTCTTATAATAGGCAGCATCCGCATAACTTCTCTAGAAAGATAGCCTTTAACTTGAAAGGGGTTTATGAGAGTGGAATTTTGGATGAAATACATAAAGCAGTTCCAAATACCAGCACTATTATTTTGTTCGGGAGTTACCGAAAGGGAGATGATGACGAGAAGAGTGATCTGGATCTTGCAACGGAGGTCTTAGGGAATCAAGAGCTTCGCATTCTTGAATTAGGAATCTTGCCCAGATTCGGCTATCGCACGAATGTTCCTGTTCATCTGCATCTTTTCTCCCGCAACAAGGTAGATTTGAATTTATTTGCCAATATAGCTAATGGCATTGTTCTGGAAGGCTTTTTGGAGGTGAGGCCTTGATCCGGTATAAGCGTCCGGATGAAAAAGATGCTTTAAGCAGGGTTCAGGCTGCTGAAAAAGAAATGAGATTTACTCTATCTTTGAAACCAACCGAAGAGTCTGGTTCAACAATTGTAAGAAATATTTATGAATGCTTTCGCATGT
Source organism: Candidatus Nanoarchaeia archaeon (assembly GCA_035289665.1). Classification (GTDB taxonomy): domain Archaea; phylum Nanobdellota; class Nanobdellia; order Woesearchaeales; family SM23-78; genus JBBSWA01. Next base: position 9,333 of record DATDWO010000054.1, on the reverse strand, counting down.
TAGGAGGTGCGCTTCTAGTAATTAAAGGAATCGAGGCAGAGGATCATATTGCGCCGATTCAGGAGCTTCTTAAATTGCAAGTGCCCACGGAGAGGCCAATCCGGTTGATTGATAATTTGAGGAAACTGCGTCACCAGATCAATTATCGTGGGTATCGCCCAAGTCTGGCTGAAGTGGATGATGCCATCTCTTTAGCAAAAAACTGTTTTCAGCCCTTGCTGAAAGAAGTTCAAAAAAGGATAAAATCATAATTCAATAAACTCAGTCTTGATCTGTTTCATGCTGGTGAGGCTTTTGATCTTTATGATGCCTTTTCGGGAGATGACGTTTTTGATCATTTGGTAGTATTCGTCCATGTCTTTGACGCGGATTTTGAGGTATTAAATATGATCTATTTAATCGTTTCTAACACCATCAAAAGAAACCTTTATATACTACCTAGTATTACCTAATATTACAATGGACGCGATCAGTTTAAAGCTCGACGAGAATTTCTCAAAGGATATAGAGAAAACGATGAAGAAGCACCGCTACACGACCAAGACAGAGTTCATAAGAGAAGCCATAAGGGACAAAATTCTAGAGCTAGAAAAGGAAGAAGCACGATTAAGGATAAAAAAACTCTATGGGGCCTCGAAGAGGCATACGACGGATGAGGATATTCATAGGGCAGGAGAGAAAGCGTTCGAAGAGCTGGACAGGGAAATTAAATAAGATCTTCTGGTTTTTTTGCAAGGGTAATATCTTTTAGTTGATCAAAATGAGAATCTCTTGCTATCAATTGTAAATCGTTATCTCGAGCAAGAATGGCGTGAAGAGCGTCTTTTTTCGGAAGATCTCTTTGTCGGGCTATCTTTTTTGCCTCCTCTTTTTGCTCTTTGTAGATATGAATATGTTTAATGCGATGGGGCTTGAGTAGGTTAAAGATGGAATAGATTTCTCCTGTGTATAGCCTAAATTCTTGAACTCTTTTGTGTGTAAATCAGAGTAAGCAATTTTGCATTTTTCTTCCACTATTTTTAGGATCAATCGTAAAGCAGCTTATCCATTCTTTCCTCTTTTCTCGTGAAAGTCAATCCAGATCGAAGTATCAAAATAGTATTCTTCTGTCATGCTGACAGGTTTCTTGCTTTCTTTTTAATCATTTAGAAATGAGTCCGGAACGCTTACGATCTTTCCGTATTTTATCCGGAAACGTTTTCTCATCGCGCTAATTCTTTCCAAAGCATCTTGATCTCTTCCAGGTTCAAGGTGCGGAAAAGGAATAGGAGTAGAATGTATAAAACCAACCCAAGAAGGATCAAGATGATCTGAATCCACAGGGATGTAGATAAGGAAAGCACTAGAATAAAAAGAATTCCACACAGCAAAGTTTTCATCCAATTTTTCCAAGGTACCTGTAAAGAAAGGTGTTTCTTAAGCTGAACAAACGATAAGAAAAGCGCAAGGGTGTAGCTAAGTACAGTAGTGAAAGCAGCACCGATCATTCCATAAGAGGGTATGAAAATCAGGTTGAGAACGACATTACTGATCGCCGCAAAGAGCATGATCTTAGCTACCTTTTTTGGTTGGCCTATGCCAGATAATACACTTAGGTTGGTCAGGGCGATGGCGTAGAAGAGAACTCCAATCATAAGGATTTGGAGGGGTGCTGTTCCAGCGACATATTCCGTGCCATAGAAAAGTTGGAGGATGCTAGGAGCATAAAGGATGAAGACAAAAATCAATGGTAATATTCCAATGAATAAGTACTTGTGGAGCAGTCCTAGGCCAAGAGACAATTTATCTTTTTTCCTGGCGTGGTACAATTCAGCACTTAAGGGTTGAAGTACAGAATCAAACGCGTACATAAAATATAGGACAGCCATCGCTGTAGGAAGAGCAGCATTGTAGAGTCCAACCTCATGTAGGCTTCGCATAGAGGTGAGCATGAGGGTGTCAAAGTAGCTTACAATGGAGTAAGTAAGTGTATTTAGGACAAAAGGGAGCCCGAGTAAGAGCAAGGGTTTGAGGGGTTTCCAGGAATAACGGAAAGCGGACTTAGGCCATACTTTGTATAAGCTGGGAAGGAGTAAAACAGGGAGAAGGAGGGCGGTGGAAAGATAAGCGAGGACAGGAGCATGAATGCCTTTGTGTATAAAAAAAAATAGGAAGGCTAGGAGTAGTGTTTTTTTAAGGAGTTCAATGCAGGCGTAGTACGTATGCTTTTGAAAACCTAAGAAAGTAGATCCTAGCATTTCTTCATTAACACTTAGAAAAAAGACCATGCTCATGATACGCAATAGAGGGGTTGCTTCTGAGGTTTTGAATAAGTACTGGGCCAATAAAGGGGCGAGGAGCCAGAAGAGAATAGCGAGTATGCCTGCAAATGCAAGTTTAAATCCATAGGTGATAAAGAAGGTATTTTTGATGGTTTCCCACTTTTTTTTGAGTTGCAGTTTGGGTAATGTAATCACAAGGGCATTGCCAATACCTAAATCTTTTACCGTACTAAAAAGAAAAAAGAAGGCCAGGACAGAAAAGAACAGTCCATATTGTTCAACGCCTAGTTTTCGGGCGAGAACAAATCGAAAAGCATAGCCAAGTAGGGCCGCTACTAAATGAAATAGAATGATAATGCCAATACCATATACGGCTTTGCGCGTGTAGCTCATAGGGTCTTAGGAGAGGGGTTTCTTTTTAAATGTTCAGCTGGGTAACTTGTAAACCTTTATAAAATACCTATTTTTTTGTAGGCTGTATGAAGGAGCGTTTGTTGAGGGTATTGGCTTGTCCTTTTTGCCGAGGAGAGTTGACTCTTAAGGTTAAAGCAAGATCAAAAGGAGAGGTAAAAGAGGGTGCGTTGACTTGCGTTTTCTGCAAGAAAGAGTTCCCGGTCCGTAATTTCATTCCTCGTTTCATAAAGGACGACAGTTATGCAAAAAACTTCAGTAAGGAGTGGGGTTGGTATCAGGAAGTGGTGGAAAAGATAAAAGAGCCAAGAGAGCAGGAAAGCTATTTCTTAAGGAGAACAGGCTTTGTAAAAAAGGAAGTAAATAACAAACTTATTTTAGATGTAGGTCAGGGTGCGGGGATCGGGATGGATTGGTTCTTGAAGTATGGTGCTGAAGTCATAGGGATGGACATCTCTTATGCAGTAGACGCCACTTTCAAGTTACACGGCTTCCATCCTAAGGCACATATCGTTCAAGCTAGTGTGTTTCAGCTTCCCTTCAAGAGCGAAGCCTTCGATTACATTTATTCCGTAGGCGTCTTGCATCACACCCCAGACTGTAAGAAAGCATTCCTCCAACTTCCACGATTGCTAAAGAAAAAAGGAAAAATAGCCATTTGGCTTTATCCCTGGCAGGGCTTCTACAGTCGCCTCTCTGATTTCTGGCGTTTCTTCAGCACAAAGCTCTCAGCAAAATTTTTATTCAAGCTGTGTAAAACAGCAGTAGAGCCTTTGTTCAGTCTTCGTCAAGTTCCCATCCTGGGCCATATAGGCAAAGCCGTTCCCATATCCACCCATCCCAACCCATACTGGCGGATGTTGGATACCTATGACTGGTATTCACCCAAATACCAAAGCAAACACACCAACAAAGAAGTGGTGGCTTGGTTTAAGGAAGTAAAGTTGCAGAGCATCAAAGTCTTGCCAGATCCGGTAAGTGTGCAGGGCACTAAATCTTAATTCGTACGAGTTCCACAATCGCTTCCACATGAGGCGTCTGAGGAAAAAGGTCAAACATCGCTGCACTTTTGATCACGTATTCTTTGAGTCTAGGCAATTCCTTGGTGAGTTGCTGGACATTGCAGCTAATATAGATTATGACTTCAGGTTCCAACTCATTCAGTCGTTGGATCGTTTTTGGGTGCATTCCGGTTCTGGGCGGGTCCGTAATGACAAATAAAGGTTTTCCCAATTCAACTTTTTTGAGTTGCATGGCATCCAGGAGAATGGCTTTAGTGTTTTTTATCTTGTTTTCTTCAATGTTTTTGTTTGCTGCCTCAATGCAGCTAGGTACACTTTCGATGAGGGTGGTTTCTTTGAACAACGCTGCATTAACAATGCCGAATGTTCCAACTCCGCAATACAGGTCGAGTAAGTGTGCGTTCTTGGTATCATGCCGTTGAAGCAATTCATGAACATAGTGCAACATTTTTTCAGCCATGAATGTATTGTTCTGGAAGAAGCCTTCTGGACTGTAATAAAATACCTTGCCCAGTAGCCCTTCCTTCATAAGTTCATTTCCCTTCACAGCGTAGTATTCTTGGCTAGTGCTTTCATCGGTCTTGGCAGGAGTATAGGCAATCAAGATGTGCCCAGCAGTAGTTTGTCGGGCAAACTGTTTAATTTGTTCAACAGCTTCTTGTAGTTTCTGAGAGTCTTCGTTGAGCATGAACGAAACAGTGGTTTCACCTTTTGAGATTCGGATGACGGCATACCGAAAGGTTCCTTTCTTCTTGTAAATATCAAAGTAGTCTGCTCCTTTGAAAAATGCCCGTATCTCGGCAAGCAAGTGGTTGACGCGTTCATCGCTAATGGCGCACTGTTCTACATTCACAATGTGTTGCCATTTTCCTTTCTTCCGTAGCCCAAGCCCTCCTGGGTGGAAGATGAAGTCCATGCGGTTTCTATAGTTGTATTCGGATCCAGAAAAGGCGTGAACGTCCTCGTATTTTATGGCTTGGGCAATGAGCTTTTTCTTGTTTTCCAGCTGGAGCTCATAGGGAATGTGCTGCGCACTACATCCGCCACATTCTCCGAAGTATGGGCACTGGGGTTCTCGCATAGGGGTAAGAAAAGTCCGTGTTATTTATAAATGCTGTATCTCTCTCTTATCGCATGCGCGTCTGTTTCATCCAGTCTACCTTCCACCCGTTTGTGGGCGGAACTGAGCGTCAATCGCTTCAATTAGCACAGCGTCTCATCAAGAAGGGCGTTCAGGTGGAAGTTGTCACAGGCCGGTTTTCAGGCTTAAAGAAGTTTGAAGTCATCCAAGGCGTTCCAGTCAACCGAGTTTGGGTCTACGATGCCCATGCAAAGCGCAGCTTCTTACAAACCATGACGTGGCTGTGGAGTGCTTTCTGGTTTTTGCTCTTCTCAAAAACCTACGATGTGTATCATGCACACCAAGCCTTAACGCCTGCCTTTCTAGCCTATATCGTCAGTCGTCTGAAAGGAAAGAAGTGCATTTCTAAAGTTGCGAACACCCAATATATAGGTGAGTTGTTCACATTGAATCATAGTGTGTTCGGTCGAATAATGAAAAGTTTCATCATGTCCCTGGATGGTTTCATTGCAACCTCCAGTCAGGCAGTAAGCGAATTGAGGGAAAATAGTGTTTCGCAAGATAAGATTTTCAACATACCCAATGGAGTGGATACAGACCAATTCAAGCCAAGAACAAAATCTACACTGCGTAAAAAATTAGGTCTTCCTTTGAACAAGAAGATCGTCTTGTTCATGGCCACTACCACAAAAGAAAAGGGTATTTTCGAGCTCATTCAGGCGTGGAAAGGGGTCGAAACAAAAGTAAAAAATAGTTACTTGATGATTGCTGGAAAGCGATTCAATGAAGAGGAGTTGGATCATCTAATTTCAAACTTGCCTTCAGTAAAATTCATTGGGATACAGTCCAATCCGCAAGACTTTCTTGCCGCTTCCGATGCTTTTGTCTTGTGCAGTCATGCAGAGGGATTGAGCAATGCCTTATTGGAAGCAATGAGCACGGCTCTTCCCATCGTCGCAACAAGGATCAGTGGCACAGAGAACCTGATCGCAGATGGTAAAAACGGCATTTTAGTGCCTCCCAAAAATGTAAAAGCCTTGGAGGAAGCGTTAGTAGAGGTGTTAAAAAACCCCAATGCTTCGTTAGGGGAAAACGCTCGAAAGCGAATACTGGAAAAATATGGGTTTGAGAGGGTGGTTGCAGAATATATTAGATTATACAAACATCTTTAATTTCCTTTTTTTGAGTGGAGTAAAAGGCCTATTTTCTGAATGATGTCGCTTTGTTTCACCCACCCATACCCGGCTAATATAAACATGAATGGCAGGAAGGGTTCTTTGTATCGTGCCGTAACAAGCACAATGGCGTAGAACAGTGTACCGTAGATAACGGGCCACAGAAGCAGCCATACATTTTTGTTTTTACGTTTCTGCCAGAGTGCATAGATCGCCAAAAGCAAGACCACCCAGTAGAGTCCGACATAGATGAATATCGTAAGGGTTGCTCGAGCATCGCTAAAGACAGCCTCTAAGATTGGCTTTTCATAAAGAATCTGCGCAGAGCCAGTAAACCAAATCAAAGGGTATCCAATGGCATCCGCAGGGCCATACCACATGATTGCCATTTTTTTGAGGTAGAAAAAGAAAGACGCAATTGGGTGCTCAAGCACATAGTTTTTTGCCGCTTGATAAAATCGTGCATCTAATCTAGCGGGGTCTTTCTCATCCCCCATAATCTCCTTCTCAACGGGGTCGTACTGACCATCATAAACATACATATTATTGTAAGGGATGTAAACACCGTAGAACAACGCCGTTCCACCGCGATTCACCACCGGAATAAGTTCATGGAAAATCGTATAGTTGCGAATCGTCCAAATTCCGACGAGAAGTAAGCTGAAGACAAGCAATAAAGCAAGGCCTTTGACAAACGGGAGCTTCCACTGCCTCCAATAGAAAATAATAAAGTAGAGGATTAAGAACGGAATAAAAAATAGGAAGGCAGCCTTGGTGAGAATCAATAGTCCAAGAAGAACTCCAGCCAAAATAAAGCGCTTATTCTGTTTAGTTTGCAGGGCTTTTACCAGGGTCCAAACGAAGAAGATAAGAAGGAACATAGTAAGCGTCTCGGTCAAGAAGAACTGGCTGTATAGAATGAAGTTGGGGTAAACGGCAGTAACAATGGCAGCAAACCAAGCGGCTTTATCATTCTTAAGCAAGGAATGGCTGAGGTAAAATACAAAGACAACAGTTAATGCACTCAGAATGGATTGAAACGCATAGACCCATCGAGGGTCTTCGCCAAACACACTATATATAAGTCCGCTTAAGTAAGGAAGTAAGGGTTCTCGAAATGCAGTTAATTTTCCTTGCCAGCTAAATCCTTCGCCGTGAGCAACATTCAAAGCAATTTCGTGGTAGTTCTGTGCGTCATCTGTGGGTGGGCTTGAAAGCCACAAGGCAGGAATGAGCCGTAAGAGTAGTGCGAGAAGGAATAAAATCCATATTTTTTTATCGGTTCTTTTTAGGTGTTTCATGGAGGACGATCCAGTTTCCTAATGCAATCAGGTCTAAGTGTCCTTGGAGGAAGCTTCGTATGGCATCATCCGGCGTGCAAACAATGGGTTCTTCGTGCATGTTAAAGCTAGTATTGACGATAGTCGGGCTTCCCGTAATCTTTCGGTATTCATCGATGATTTTGTAGTAGCTTGGGTTGATCTCTTTTTTTACGAGTTGTGGCCTTGCCGTTCCATCTACATGTACAATAGCAGGACAATTCTTTTTAGTCCAGGGTGTGCAGTCAAACGTGATGGTCATGAATTCTGCCGCATGCTCCGCTCCTACAACGTTCTTGTAACAGTGATCTCGGTATTCCCAAAGCGTGCTGGGTGCAAAGGGCATGAATTCCGTTCGCTTGAGGCGTTTGTTCAGCCATTGATTCACAGAAGGATCTTTAGCTGAGTAAAGGATGCTTCGATTCCCCAATGCCCGAGGGCCGTATTCCATTCGCCCGTTGAATCGCGCCACCACTTTACCGTCTGCTATAAACTGCGCAATCTCTTTATCGACATTTTTAGATAGTCTTCCTTTGAGGCCGGCACGGTCAATGGCGGCCTTGATTTCAGGGTCATTGTATTCAGGGCCTAAATAAGCATGGGGAATGGATTTGGGAAGGGGGGCTTTTCCATTCTTTCGCGTCAATTCGCTCCACACGTACAGTGCAGCTCCGACATTCAGGCCGCCGTCTCCCATGTGTGGGTGGATAAAAACCGTATTGACATTTTTGAGTTCATGAATGCGTTGATTGAGTTTGACATTGGCAAAGGTTCCACCGGCCAGGGCCACGTCCACTTTTTTCTGTCCTTTGAGCATGTGAGCGATGTGTTCCACCACAGTTTCTTCTAGGATATATTGTGCGGCTGCCGCGACATCTTTAGCTTCATGGTTTTTAGTCAGTCGCCGCATTTTTCGGATGGCGCGCATACCCACAGCCTTGAATCGATTTCTAAATTGCGTTTTGTCGCTCGTCAATCCAAGGGCGGGTTTGAGTTGATCATACAGCACATCGGGGTTGCCAAAGGCAGCAAGGCCGGTGATTTTTCCTTCGTGTCTTAACATTTTATAGCCGAGAAGGTGGGTGATTTCGCTGTAGAAGTAACCTGGTGAGTCGTACGTAAGCGTGGTCGCCACGCGGTGCAAAGGATTATTGGGCGCATAAACAGTGGCAGACACATAATCTCCAGTGCCGTCCACCGTAAATACCCAGGCAGGGTGTTTGCCAAAGGTGTAATAGGCAGAGTAGGCGTGGCTTTTGTGGTGTTCCACAAATTCAATGGGTTGGTAGAAGCCGATCTTTTTCAAGATAGTAGCAAGCTTCCGTTTTCGCAGGGTCATGCTGCTAAGAATGTGCAAGGGTCGGATAAACGGCTGTCGCAGGGCGAAATCAAAAAAAGACAGTTCACTATACAAACGGCCAATGCCGCTGCCGAAGCCGCCGGTGGGATCCTCCACATCTTTCACCACAACCCCGCTAAGTCCACCAATGGCAATATAGTCAATATTTTTTTTGCGTAGCTTCAAGTCGCGCAGCAAGAACTCAATGGATAAATAGGGAAAACCAATGTAAAACTTCTTTCGGGTAAAGCGTTCTTCATTCACTGCCCGTAGCACAACGCCGTCTTTCACAATGCATGCGCCTGCGTCGTGTCCGTCATAGATGCCTAGGATGTACATAGAGTAATAGAACTGGATTTGATTTTTAAAGGTTTGGCTGTGGGGCAGGCAAACCTCAAAACTTTTGTTTTGTAGGTTTGGCTGTGGGGCAGGCAAACCTCAAAACTCACAAAAACATAGTTTTTGGCGTGCTAAAAAACTTAGTTTTTTGAGCACGTTAGTTTTGTAGTTTCGGCTTTATGAAGCCGAAGTTCAGAACGAAGTTCTGTAACTATTTATGGAATAAAAAACCTTAAGAAGGGGGGTTATAGCAAATCTCCTTAATTTTGGAACAAGAAAGGTAGATTTGCTATGCTCAGCAGCGAAGCTGCTGGCATGCCAGAAACTTATGTTTCTGAGCATACTAGCGAATCTCACAATTTGTGCAATTATTTATGAGATTCGCT
>DATDWO010000053.1:0-8062 GCA_035289665.1 Candidatus Nanoarchaeia archaeon | reverse complement strand
ATCATGCAAAGGACTCGAAGAGTCCTTGCACCAGAAATCACGTGATTTCTGTGTCAACTGAAACAGAGTTTCAGTGACCCGAAAATCTATGATTTTCGTGGTGCCGGAAATGTTTTGGACATTTCCGAGCATTTGAACTATATTTTAAGGGTTATTCAAAGTCCTCTATAAATCTTAGTATGAGCCTTTGCAGGGAATTAGTCGGAACTGACGAAGTCGTACGCTTGTTTAGAAAGTTGGGCGGTGAGCCGGTCGGCTTCTTGTTGAGTGAGGCCTTCTGTCATGATGCAGAGGATGTAGGGGTACTTGGGATGATAGACAATGCCGCAGTCGTGGCGTTGTTCCCCGTATTGGGCAATAAAGTATCCGATTTTATGGGCTGTTTTTATATGGGGGGGAAGGCCTGCAGGAATACCATTCATGAAGTCGGTTTGGATAAGGTCTGAAAGGATGAGTTGTGAATACGTCCTTCGAAGGTAGCTGGAGTAATATAGGCTCCGGAGGATGTTGCCATAGTCTCTTGTAGAGATCTGGATGGTCTCGGAGTTTTTTAGGCTTCCGAGGGGGAGTCCTAGGTTTAGGAAGGTATCAAGCAGTTCGTTTGTTTGAACGAAATGGCGTAGGACATTGGCGGCCGTGTTGTCGGAGTAATAGAGAGTGTAATTGATGAGTTCTCGGATAGTAAACTGATCGCCGGATTTAATCCGTCCTATGGCTCCATAAAGGGTGTTTAGGTCTGCGGTTTCAACCGTAGCCAGTGTGTCAAGGGTCAGTTCTTGGTTTTGGATCTTTTTTAGGACGCTTGCGACAAGAGGAATTTTAAGTAGGCTGGCCGGAACAAAGGCTTGCTTTTCATGGAGGCCAATCCAGGCTCCGGTGTTGAGGCTCTCAAAATAAACGCCATATTCTCCTTTCTGGTTTTGTAGGGTTTGATTGAATTGATTTCTAAGAGGGAAAAATTGCGTAGTATACCTGGTTTGTTGGTCGAGGAATGCTTCCCTTTCGAGTTCTGAAATGGAGGGGGACAATAGTTCAAAGGAGGTTACTTGCCGAGTGTTTTTCAGGTAAAAGGTGACATTGAAGTAGAGAGAAATGAGTAGTAAAACGATGAGAATACACTTGACATTGTTTTTTAGTATAGAGAAAACCATTTCTCTCCTTAGCTCTCCTTATATTAGTTAAGGATAAAACAGCTTTTCCTTATAAATATTTGTTGTGGGGGTTTAGGCTGTGGGCTTGGTTACGTTGCAATCCTTCACCAGTACATGCGGTGTTGTCGTTGGGACGCTAACTTCCCAGCTGTAGATCTGTTGGCTTTCCCTACCCAGTGCAACTACGTTCTTCAAAATCCGGATCAGGTTTTCGCTAATGCGCAGCTCCTTCACAGGGTGTTTAATCTTACCATTTTCAATGTAAAACAATCCGTCGCGGGGTATCGTGGAAAAGTCTCCTTTCTCATAGTTTTGGAAGCGAGTATACCATACATTGGTCACATACAGGCCTTTCTTTACCTCTCCAATCAATTCGTCAAAGCTACGGTCACCATTCTGCACAACTAGATTGGTGGTGTCTGGCGACAACAATCCCGCATTTCCCGTGCTGGACACGCCATACTGTCGTGCCGTGCTTGTGTTATGTACATAAGTCTGAAACACGCCTTTTTTGATCAGGCAGGTTTCTTGGCTAGGCACACCTTCCGCATCAAAAGCAGTTGAATGAAACCCATTCTTCAGGCGGCCATGATCCCATAAAGTTACCATGTCACTGCCGATCGTTTGCCCAACTTTATCTTTCAAGCAGGAGAAGCCGGCATCGACATTGTAGGGGCTGGCAGCTTGTCCAACATGTTCCCATACATGGCTTATCGGATGAGGGTGAAATAGGAGGTCGTATTTTCCGGCAACGCCGGGTTTTGGGTTTCGAGCTTCCACCGCCGTCTGTGCCGCGTGTTCAGCAGCTTTCTCAACTTTGAACCGATTCAGCATGTTGCTGGTAGCAATGCCGTGTCCGCTGGCGTCTTTGTCCGTAAAGCTGCGGATGCTGTAGTATAGGTAGCTTTTTTCTTCTTGGCCTTCAATCCCGCCGCTGGTTAGTAAGTTCGCCTTTACAACGCGGCTCTGTAAAATACCACTATTGCGCTTGGCGCCGAGCTGTTGCGCTTTGTGTAATCCGGTTTCATAGAGTTCCACCAGGTCGGCATCTTTTACTTTTGCGTCGTACAGTTCATCTAGGGGTGGATACGTTTTGAAGCCTTGGGCAATTCCTTGGTAGTTGGGGTTAGGTTCGCTGAGTTTGGCAAGGGCAATGATTTTTTTGGCAACAACCTCTGCTCCAGATGGGGTTTGTTCGTGAAGGGTAGTGGTCACGATTCTTTTTTTGTAGGCGATGAACACGCTCGTCCCGGTGAGAGTCCAGCTTTTATTGTTCACTAATTTATCGTTGGCAAACTTAAGCAGGGTGCTTTCTTCTTCATGGTTTTGCAGCACAACATCTTCCGCTCCTAGTTCTTGCAATTTTTTGAGGAGTTGGTGAAGGATTTCCATGGTTTCACGTTCTGAATTTTATTTTCCGTAAGCGCATGCTGGGGCCGCCAAACCAGACAGGGATTCCCTGCATGGGTTCGCCTTTGCCGCAGTTGCCGGCAAAATACGCACTGTTCTGTGCAACTCCATCCACGCTGCCCCATAGTTTAGGAGTTGTAATCTCGAGGGTGGGATTTCGAACCGGCCCGGCAATCTTTCCATTTTTTATTAAATACGCTTCCGCCCCAGTATACCGCGCATTCAATCGTTTGTCGTCGATGTTCCATTCCATGTAGTTTTTCATCCACACCCCTAGCTTAACATCGGCAATTAGTTCTTCTTCAGTCTTAAACTCGCCCGGCAGCACAATCGTGTTGCTCATGCGGATGATGCTTTCTTTGTCATAGTCAGTCGCTCGAGAGCTGCCGTTGCTTTTGCCGTGGTTCATCTGTGCCGCTGTCTCTCGGTTATGCAAAAATTCATGAATCATGCCTTTCTTGATCAAGTATTTTCGCCGTGCCCGGACTCCTTCATTGTCGTATTTATAATGCCCAAACCCATTTTCTAAAGTTGGATCATCACAGACCGTGACGCAGTCATTGCCAATGCGGCTTCCAACCATGTCTTGTGAAATAAAGCTTTCACCCGCTTGTGCGGCTTCCCTTCCAAGGATTCGGTCCGCTTCATACGGGTGACCTACGCTTTCATGCACCATGATGCCGGTCACTTCCGGGCTCACAACCAGGTCCACGGCTTCTTTCGGTGCAGCCTTGCCTTCGGTTACATTTTTGTGTAGTGCTTTAACTTGTTCGGGTAAAGTCTGGTTGAGTTTCCACCCCAATACGCCTTCCCAGCCTTGTGTGGCGCCGTATTCACAGAATTTCTGGCTGGTTTCGTTGCCAGCTTGGATCAGGTAGTTATAAAAGAAATGAACTTTAGGGAGGGTCTGGGTGATTCGGATGCCTTCGCTGGTCGCTAAGTATTCAGTGACTTGGGAGTCACCATATTGTAAGTATCTGCTGGGTAATTTGACACTGGTCGCAAGCAGGTCTTGATCAAGTTCTTTGAGCCAGCGGATTTTTGCTTCAGGCTCTAGGTTTTGGGGGTCAATCTGGGCTTTTACGGTGTAGCGATCTTCATGGGATTCTTCGCGGCTAAGTTCGGTGTGTTCGCCGTATTTCGCTGCTTTCTTGGCCGTGTGCAGGGCCGCTTGTAATTTTTTTAGGACATGGTCTCGTGCCAGTTCGTTGGTGCTGACAAAGTTCAGCTTGTTTTTGAGCAGGAAGCGCACACCCAATCCAGTGATCTGACTGTAACTGGCCAAGTCCAGGGTGCCATTTTTCAGAATAAAATCATTTCCTTCGCTCTCTTCGAGTCTTGCCTCAACATAGCTACAGCCTTGTTTCTCTAAGAAATCAATGGCAAAATGAACGAGATCTTCATCCATCTCTCGCAAGCTGCCGTCGATGGTTTATATAATTTGCCTTTCTTTTTTAAAGGGGTTTTAACAAAAAAGAGATAAAAATAGAAAAGTTTAGTTCCAATTACTCGCGTATCGCCAGTTTCCGTACCATCCGCTAGGGTATCCACCAGGGTAGTATCCTGCAGGGTAGGGTGGTTGGTAAGCAATGGGCGTAACCATGGGCATGCCGGGGGTCACAATGGTGCTTACAACGGGTTGGTAACGGATTCGAGTGACAGGAACTTCGTAGGTTCGAACACCCACGACTTCGTACTGGGCTGATTCATCTCGTTCAGCTTCGTGGATAATGGGCTCGTTGTAGACCGTGTCGTACGAAGGTTCAAAGTAGTTTTGTTCGATCTTTTCAGTGGTGTAGTGAACGTCTTGGTGGTGATCAATGACATTGTAGTGGTGGTTGTGGGTTTGTTTTAAGTTGTGTAGGTAGTTGTGGGTGTAATGTCGGTTGACTTCGTGGTAGTGGTTGATTTCTTGTTGGTAGTCTCGTTCATGAGTGTCTTCATACTGTTCGTCTTGGTAGTCTTGAGTGTCTTCTCCTTGCACTTGGACAGGGGGAAGGTTGACGTTTTCAACCAATTGGCTTTCGTCCAATACTTTTCGGGTTTGGACTTGAACATCGCTGAATGTGGGTTGGTAGGCTTCTGAGTCGTATTGGTAGGTTTCGCCAGCTTGTAAAACAACCGGTTCAGACTGGACTTTGGCCACAACTTGAGGCTCGCTCTTTTGGACGTAAACAGTCTCTTCAACAGGGACTTGTTCTGCAATCTGCGTGGTCTGAGGGGCTACGTCAACACTGGTATAAGTATAGGGGGTGTCTCGGGCTCCCATGCGGTAGGCTTTGTAATTGCTAGAGGGAATAACTCGATAGCCTTGGATGTCGACGTCGTATGGTTGGGATCCGCCGATGACGTATTGTTTGCCGTCGTAGGTAAACACATAGGGTTGCTGGGCTGCCATGCTCCAGGCGGCTACGAGGAATAGCGTTGTAACCATTAAACTGAGGACGATTTTTTTGGTAAGGTGGGCTTTCATAGAGGGGGTGAAGTTCCAGGTCTTTTTAAAGCTTTGCCTTATTTAACTCCTTAATAGTGGTTACTATATATAAGAAAACCATTTAAAGAGGGTCTTTTACCCCAAAACGAGGTATTTGCTAGGGGATAGGTTTTCACAACATTTTTATTTTTCTTTAGTATTCCATACCCATGGAGCTTCTTGAGCAGGTTCATGAATACAATCCGCATGCCAATTTGGAGTTGATTGAAAAGGCGTTGAAATTCGCTGAAAAAGCTCATGAGGGTCAAAAGAGAATCTCTGGGGAGCCCTATTTCACGCATTGTGTGTCCGTAGCTAAAATCTTAGTCGATTTAAAAGCGGATTCTACAACGATCGCTGCCGCCTTATTGCATGACGTGTTGGAAGATACGAAAGTGAAAGAGTCTATAGTAAAGAAGGAGTTTGGAGAGGAAGTCTTAAGCCTGGTTCAGGGGGTTACAAAAATTAAGAACCTTCAGTTGGACAAAGAGCTGATTGCCGCAGAGAATGTAAGAAAGATCTTGATCGCCATGGCCAAAGACATCCGTGTAATCTTGATCAAGTTGGCGGATCGTTTGCATAACTTGCGTACGTTAGACGCTCTTCCAAAAGATCGCCAAGTAAAAATAGCAAGAGAGTCAATTGAAGTATACGCTCCAATTGCACAGAAATTGGGGATGAATTTGATTAAGTCAGAGATGGAAGACTTAGCCTTAAAATACTTGGAGCCTGATGCATATAAAGATTTCGAGCAGCGTCTTGCGAGCTCAAAGGAAGATCGGGAGAAAGAATTAGCGGTTTTTATAGATGAGATTCGCAAAAAGCTAGGTGAAGAAGGAATTGGTGCCAAAGTGTATGGTCGGGTAAAGAATTTTTACAATATTTATAAGAAAATGAAGCAGAAGGATAAAGAGTTCAATGAAATTTACGATTTAAACGCCATTCGCATCATCGTAAGTACGGTGGACGAGTGTTACAAAACATTAGGGTTGATTCATCACTTGTTTAAGCCGGTGCCTAAGCAGTTTGATGATTACATTGCAGTTCCTAAGTCAAATGGGTATCAATCGCTTCATACGGCCATCATGGCGCCTTTTGGAAGGTTTGTGGAAGTCCAAATTCGTACATGGGAGATGCATACTCACGCAGAGTTTGGTATTGCAGCGCATTGGACATACAAAGGGATTGAACGCGATAAAAAATTCGAGCGCCACCTAGCGTGGATCAAACAAATTTTAGAGTGGAAGCGTTCTTCTCCGGATGCCAAGGAGTTGATCGAGTCATTAAAAGTGGATATTTTCAAGGATGAAATATTTGTGTTCACTCCAAAGGGAGATAGCATCATTCTTCCTGAGCGCGCCACCCCAGTGGATTTTGCATACGCCATCCATTCCGATGTGGGGAATCATTGCGCTCAGGCCCAGGTAAATGGGAAAGGGGTTCCGCTGGATTTTGAGCTGAAGAGTGGGGACATTGTAGAGATTGTAACTCGGAAAAACACCAAGCCTTCACGTCATTGGCTGAATTTTGTCAAGACGACTGAAGCCAAATCCAAGATTCGTGCCTCGTTGGGCATTAAGCTTAAGCATGCCATGGGGCGTTACACAGGAGAAAAAAAGACAGTAATCGGCATGGCTGAGTTCAGGGTGTGGGTTACAGATCGAGTGGGGGTGTTGGCAGACATTTTGAATGTTTTTTCTTTGCAACACATCAATTTGAAGTCCGTGTATACAAAACCGGCTAAGGATCAGGTCTTGATTGTGTTGGTGCCTGATTTAAAGGATCAATCTCAGGCGGAACGCTTGTCGGAAGAAATTCGCGCGGTCCGGAATGTCATCCAAGTAAAGGTGTATTAGATGCAAATCTCAATCAAACCACCTTATAAATCATTGACGCAGCAGTTTTATTGCTGTGTTCCAACTTGTGTGCAAATGATCTTAGCTATAGTCAGTGACGTAAGTAATTAGACAAATATAGCTTACGTCACTGCATATAGCCAATGACATCTATTAGTATAAAAATTAATGTCATTGGCTATAGAAGGGGTTATAAGCCAGAGTCTCAGGAGGAAATCGGCTGGGAACTCGGCCTCGTCGTCCCAGAGGAAGACGAGCGTTTCTTTCAAAAAGTGCGGGTGGGTAAGAAGCCAAAAGCGGGTTATGGTACGCAAGCCAGCTTTAATAAAAACGTAAAGTATTCGCTAAATCGCTATTTTGAGAAAAAGAAGATTTCTTTGAGAGCAGAGCTGGTAAAGATAGAAATGGTAAAGGCAGATAAGTTTATTGAGGATAATCTAAAGTATGGAAATGATCTATAGGAAATGACAATAATTTTTATACAATAGTTGCCATTTCCTATATACAGTGACACAAACAAATATTGTCTAATTATTTGTGTCACTGATTATAGCAGTCTGCTTTTATAATTCTGTATTGCTTGGAAAAGGGGAGTGGGGGCACGTTTGTTTGATTCAAGGCATAGATACAGAGAAAGAAAGCGTTATGCTCATCGATCCAGAAAGAGGAGTTCCTAAGAAGAGAGTGGTTTCTCTCAAGAAGCTCGTAAAGGCGATTAAGCATCATGAGTCTTTTTCAAAGACAGCAGGTTTTTGGGTGTTCAGGACAGTAGATTAAGTGTATCTATAGTCTTTCTATATCCCTTAGAATTTCATTCATATGGGATCGGAACTTCACAAATAAGGCTATAGTGCTCCCAAGGACCATGATAGTTACGCTGGCAATCAGCGTTAGTTGCTTCATGTCGGTGAGCTGTACTTGCTTGGTCAGCAACGCCAATGCGAGTCCAATGCAGTAGGTAAACGAAACTACAACAACTGTATTAAGATATTGAAGGTTTTTGTTGTAATCTAAATCCATTATGTTTTTTCTTATAGCAAATCTCCTTAATTTTGGAACAAGAAAGGTAGATTTGCTATGCTCAGCAGCGAAGCTGCTGGCATGCCAGAAACTTATGTTTCTGAGCATACTAGCGAATCTCACAATTTGTGCAATTATTTATGAGATTCGCT
>DATDWO010000052.1:0-9731 GCA_035289665.1 Candidatus Nanoarchaeia archaeon | reverse complement strand
TTGATCATGCAAAGGACTCGAAGAGTCCTTGCACCAGAAATCACGTGATTTCTGTGTCAACTGAAACAGAGTTTCAGTGACCCGAAAATCTATGATTTTCGTGGTGCCGGAAATGTTTTGGACATTTCCGAGCATTTGAACACTATATTATGGGGTTATTCAAAGTCCTCGATAGCTTTTTAAAGGATCATTCCCAAGAATGACTTAAAAAAGAGGTGTAGAATGCTCCAGGAGTTAGTCCAGCCCAGTGTGGATTTCTATTTTAGAAGTGGGCAAATGGCTCGTTCAGTTTCAGACCTATTGTTGATATTGATCGATATGAGTGATGAGGAGTTTTTGGATCATCTGCATAAGAGCAGTTTTTCAGCTTGGGTGGATCGTATGTTGCGTAATGCTTCCTTGACAGAGCGGGTAAAAAGCATTCAAAGTAAGCGAGAGTTGATTCAGATTTTGAAGGATAACATGCGTTACAAGGTGAGCGCGAGTGAGGCGACGTATGCACTAAAGCCTGGAGTGCTTACCATGACGGATTTTGATCTGGATTCAGGGCATATGGTGAAGGTGCCGAGTAAGTTGAGGGAAGTGGAGTTGTGGGAGAAGCAGTTTTTTGAGGATACGCAAAGAGGTTTTATTCCAAAGGCATATGTAAAAGAGTTCTTGTATGGAGCATCGGCAGGTTTTTTCTTGGGGTTGGTCATCGGCGGCGTGCTCTACCGGGTGAGATGATTGCTGCCGGATTACTTGTTTGAGTGTTCTTGGGAAGTATGCAATAAGGTTGGGGGCATTAATACAGTTATTGTGAGTAAGGCAAGATATATGAAGTCTTCTGTGAAAAAATACTACTTGATCGGGCCGTACATACAGCAGAAGGTGCAGTATGAATTCTCAGAAGAGCCAGTCCCAGAGGAGTTTAGGACAAGTTTTCAATTCTTAGAGTCCTTGGGGATAAAGGCCCATTTTGGAACGTGGCAGATCGAGTCAGAGCCGAAAGTGATTCTGATTGATTTTTACAAGTACGCGGATCATAAGAATGAGATCAAGAAGTTTCTGTGGGACCATTTTCAGGTGGACAGCCTTTATTCTGGGTGGGAGTTTGAAGAGCCGATGGTATGGTCATGGGTGACGGGTCTGTTTCTGGAGAAGTTTTGGCATGAACATCAGCAAGAAAAGGTGGTGGCTCATTTTCACGAGTGGCTTTCAGGGTTTGGTCTTCTGTACCTGAAGGCAAAGACTGGGGCGGTAAAGACGGTTTTCACAACGCATGCTACAATGCTGGGGCGCAGCATCAGCGGGGCTGGGGAGGACTTGTATGGTCAGCTTGCGAATCTCAATCCAGAGGAGGCAGCAAAGCGTTTTGGGGTGGTGGATAAGTTTTCAACGGAGCGGGCATGCGCACAGAACGCGAGTATTTTTACGACGGTCAGTGAAATTACTGGGATGGAGGCAGAAAAAATTCTGGGTCGAAAGCCGGAAGTGTTGTTATTCAATGGGTTGGACTTAGACAAGTTTCCCACGTTGGAAGAGACTTCAATCAAGCACATCAAGTATCGCAGTGTAATCCGTGATTTTTTGGCGTATTATTTTTTCCCCTATTATACCTTTGATTTGGAGCATAACATCGCGCTTTTTATCACGGCACGATATGAGTTGAGGAATAAGGGGATTGATATTTTGGCAGAGGCTTTGTCGTTGTTGAATGAGCAATTGAAGAAGGATGGTTCTCCAAGAACAGTCTCTGTTTTTTTCTGGACGCCTATGGCCAATAATGGGATTAAGCCTTTGATTCGAGAGACCAAGGACTTGTACTATCACATCAAGGAGCTGGTGGATGCGAATACGCATAACATCTTAAGCAAGATTCTGTATGATTTGATCTCTGGGAAAGGGACTCCAGAGGGGAACATTTTCGAAGTGGATTTCTTGAAAAGCATCAAAGTGAACATCAAGCATTTCCAGCGATCAGGGAATCCGCCCATGGTGACGCATCAAGTGTACAATGAAGAGAATGAGCCCTTGGTACGTCTGCTCTTGGAAAAGGGTCTAGATAACAAGGCAGATGATCCGGTAAAAGTAATTGTCTACCCAGTCTATCTGGATGGGAATGATGGGCTTCTGAACATGTCTTTATATGATACGATTACAGGGTGCCATTTCGGTTTGTTCCCAAGTTATTATGAACCTTGGGGATACACTCCTTTGGAGACCATGGCATTGGGCGTTGCAGCGTTGACTTCAAATCTAAGTGGGTTTGGTTTGTTCATGGAGAAGAAGTTGGCGACGCAAAGCCAGAATTGTGGGGCTTACATTTTGAAGATGATGAACCGTAAGCGTGAGGATGTAATCAAGGACTTGTTTCAGACGCTGTACAATTATTCAAAATTGGAGCATGCAGAGCGTGTTGAGAACAAGATCAATGCCAAGAACTTTTCTCACCTCGCGGATTGGAAGAACTTTGTGAAGAACTATTTGCAAGCGTATGACTTGGCTTTGGCAAAGTAAAAGCAGGTTGCTTAGCATCTTAAAATGGAGAGGTAAAAGATGGGTGAGTTAAGGAAGAATTATCTGCTGGATAAGTATGTAATCATCGCTTCAGAGCGTGCCAAGAGGCCGGTGCAGTTGAAGGAGCCCCGTCCGGTTTCAGATGGTACAAATTGCCCGTTTTGCCATTTGGATGAGAAAGCAATTCTGCAATCATTCACTCCTGAGGGGGATCGGATTGTATCCTTGCCAAATAAGTTTCCAGCGGTTAAGTCTGAGGGGAACGCCATCGTAAGGACGGATAACGAGTTTTTCACCTTCTCCGATGCCTTTGGGTTTCATGAAGTCTTGGTCGAGACGCAGAAACACGGTGTGGAGCTGGAAGAATTGTCTTTGGAGCACATAAAGAGGGTGCTGAGCATGTACGTCGAGCGAATCACATATCTGCGCTCGCAGCCGAACGTGAGGTACGTGAGTGTGTTCAAGAATCGAGGCATACAAGCGGGGGCCAGCTTGCCGCACAGTCATTCGCAGATCGTCGCCGTGAATTTCTTGCCAAATCACTTAGTGGAGGAATTCCACGCTTGTTATGAGTACAAGATTAAAAAAGGGGTTTGCCCGTATTGTAAGATCATCGACATTGAGAAGGAAAGTTATCGGAAGGTGTTTGAAAACGAGCATGCCGTCTGCTTCACGCCGTACGCTTCTAAGTTTCCGTATGAAGTTTGGTTTTTTCCCAAGCGTCACGTGGCCAGCATCACATCGTTTAAAGAAGAGGAGCTGTTGGCTTTTGCGGAGTTGTTGAAGAGGGTGCTTCAGCGCTTGGATACGTTAGGATTCCCGGCATACAATTTCATGTTGTACGAAGATCATCCCCATGGAGAGTTTCACTTCCACATTCAACTGGCTCCGAGAATGTCGTATTGGGCGGGCTTTGAACTCGAGACAGGCGCCATCATCAACACCACCCCGCCAGAACTGGCCGCGCAGTTTTACAGAGGAGAGATTTAAGTAGTTTGAGAAGTGTCAGTTGCAATCAATTCTTGTAGAAGCTCGATGATATGGATGAATTCGAGTTCATTCTGGGTGAGATAAGAAGGATCTACAAAGAGCCCATCGTAGTTGATTCGGTTTCGTATGTTTTTAAGTTGATGGATCGCATATGCTTCATAGTCATATTTCGGGTAATTTGTTTTGAAGAAAGAGATTAGGCATTCATGGTTATCGGATTTAAGGCCATTTTTGAGTAGCAGTGCAGTTAAAAGTTCTTTGGTGACTTCATAATAGTCAGTTACGATAATGCTTGTGGTCTCTTCATCTTTCTGTATTTGCTGGATTGTTTTGAGTCTTGCTTTGATGACTTTGAGTATGGAGTTTACTTTATCCAGGTCAGGTTGTATCTTTCGTAAATGTTCTTTCTGGCAGGTGTCATAGTCCATGATTTCTTTCATAGTCGCATCGCTCCGTAGAGGGGTGTTCCGTTGGTGATGTTATTCCTCAATTCGTTACTGAGCTTGGAGAGGTCAGGTTCAAAGAACAAGTTGATTTCGTGTTGTAGTTTGAATTTTTTTAGGTTTAAACTAACTGGGGGGGATTGTATGAATAGGTCAATATCGCTTTTTTCTGTATACTCCCCTTTGGCACAGCTTCCGAAAAGTACAATGGCCTTTGGAATGGTTTTTTCGATCAAGTAATCGATAAGGCCAGAGCGATGCAATTTTTCAAGGATGTGTTGTTTTTTATAGAAAATATAAAGGGGGTTTTCAGCGTTGGCTTGGTAATGGCTAAAGGGTTTGGTCTTCTTTTTGACTACCATGCGCTCTTTAAGGAGTTCTTGTAGGAGGCGACTCACGGTTGTTTTGGGTATGCGGGTTAGTTTGGCGAGCTGTCGGAGGTAGAATTCTTCAGAAGGGTGTTCGAAAAAGAGTTCTTTTAATTTAGAATGTCCCATTTTTAGTCCAATTGTCCCATAATTAGGACATATATTTAAAGCTTTGCTTTATAGAGGACTTTGAATAACTTGTATTTTCATGGATGATTCAAAGTACTCTGTTAGGGTTTGTCAAGAACGGATATCGAGAAATAGGGGTGTATCCGTTCTTGAGCATGTTCAGAATCCCGCCCTATTAGAACAATGATCCTCGCTAGGTGGAATTCTGACATTGAACAAATTAGATATAGAGGACTTTGAATAACCTCCGGCGCACACTAGGCTATCGACGAGCTACTTCGCCTATAGAACACTATCCATAGGGGTTATTCAAACCTCTCAATAATCGTTCAGTAATACTCCCCCCACTTCTTCCACAATCTACTGTGTAATACCTTCTGATCTAGTTTATGTCGATAATGAAGAGCCCATAACAAGATCAAGGCCAAGGTGAGTAAGGAAAGGATCGCACCTAACGTAAAGCTAATGGGTTCAAAGTAAAACTCGACGTGGAAGTTGCCAGGATTCACAGGGATGGAAATCAGTCCATTTGTATTCGCAACTTCGCCTTGGTCGCTCTTCCATCCGTCATAATAATTCTGGTTTAACACCAGAACATCATTTTCGTTGGCACCGCCTTCCACAACGAATTGATTGGGGCTAAACTGAGTAATCTTGGCCTCTCCTTTTCCATTTAACAAATAAGCTTCTCCTCGATAATGCGGGTTTTGAGTTCCATTCCAATGGAATCTAGCTTGAACGTTGGGGGGTGGGTGGAAGGTGCTGTAGCAGTTCGTCGTTCCAATGCCCGCAAGCAGATGAATGTATTCTCGATTGCCGTACAAGCTATCGTAAATAGGGAGGATGAGTTGACCTTGGTTGTGCGCAGGAAGAGCTTGTTCTTTTTTAACCAGGCCGCTGCCTTGTGAGCTGATGCCGAACAGGTCTTGGCTTCCTGTGTATGGGTTGGGGAAGTTGGGAGCTTCTATTTGGAAGAACTCAGGGCTGGCTTGAATCGGGGGTTGAGGTGCGGGGAACGCAACAGCCAGGGTTGGTGAACTTAGTTGAATCAGGTGCGCAAAGAAGTAAAGGGTGAGGAGTAAAACAATCAGGGTGCGTGTGTGTTCAGGTAGGGAGTATTGATTTTTGTTCTTCCGGAAAGTCCAGTCAGGAGTAAACGTATATTCATTTTTTCCGATTTGGATGCGTTGCGCGGTGAGGAATCGCTGGAGGGCAAATCCGGCAAATAAGACCAGTATCAGGAAAAAGACGGCATGGAAGCGGGCTGGGCTGTGAAAGCTGGTTGTAATGACTGGGATATATTTGAGAAGGGCATAGAGGTTAACCCAGGCATGGTCTCCAAAGCTGATCCATAAAGTGGCGAGGCCGGTAAGGGCGAGAGGCCAGTAGGTGCGAGTGTACATGAAAAGTCCAAGAAGGGCAAGGAGTAAGGGAATCCATCCCAGGTAGCTGCTGAAATTGAACCATTCTCCGCCAGGTCCTGCATGGGCGTAAGGGGCTTGGTGGTTGTCAAGCAGCGCAGTATACAATGCTTTCCAGGTGTAGGCGCTTCGAACTTCCGTGTCGATCTTGGGGTACTGTGCACTGTACTCAACCAGTGGGAATATTTTTAGTGCACAGAGGAAGAACGCAATAGCAAAGATAAGGGCCAGTGCGATCAAGTAGCGTGCTTTCTTGTTTCGAATGGTTTCAAACAAGGCATAAAGGCTGAGCGTCGTAAAGAGGATGACAAAGCCCCAGTAGTATCCGCTGAGGATGATCCATGCCAAAGTAATCGCGCCGAGTACAGTATATTTCAGGTTTTGAATGCTTTTGAGGTAGAAAAGGATCATCCAGGGGATAAGCATTTGAGCTCCCCAGTGAGCATATCCTTCAGTGATCAAGTTCGGCAGCGTAGTGGTAAACGTGTAGATCACCGACACAAAGAGTGCGCTGCGCCATTCTAATTGGTAGTGTTTGGCTAAATAGTACGCACCGATAAATCCTAAGATGTAATAGGCAAGGAAGCTGATCTTGATGCCGGGCATCACATTAAAGAGCAAGGTAAAAATAAAGAATGGACTAAGAATGGGTGTGTGTGGGTGTGCCAGTAGTAAGTTGCCTCCGCATTGGAAGGGGTTCCAGAGGGGGATTTGATGATACACGAGCAGGCTGATTTTACTAACATAGGGGTACAGGACCATAGCGCCCCAGTCACGAATCCCAAGGTAATCCAAGTTTTTTAGAATCGGATGCAAGAAGATGAAGGAAAGGACCGCGCCTAAAATCAAGACCACCCAGAATTCTTTTTTAATCCAGGAAGGAACAGAAGAGACTTGCTTCGCCCTTTTTTCAGGGCGCACAGGAATTGCCCGAATTCCTGGCGCCAGAAATCGTCGGCCGATTTCTGTGCGCTCTTTCTTCATTCTTACGGCTTTAGCAGGTTTATTTTTTTCTTCAGCGTCCAATTCAATGGGAGGGTCATGCTTGCTTTTTCTCCAGATGCCCGCAAGGCCAATCAATCCCAGTAGGCTTAGGAAGTATCCGAGGTAATCCACAATAATGGTTTCGTATTTGAATTCAACGGTGTGCTGTCCGGGAGGAATTTGAGTGCAGACAAAATAGTCGCACTCTTCCACTTCAGTCTCTTTCCCGTCTACATAGGCTTTCCAGTTGGGGTAAGCATTCACTTTTAGGGTTACAAGGGTTGGTTCTTGTGCGGTGACTTGAGTCTTGGCGTAAGTGCCTGTGTATTCTTCCTGAGTAAGGTTCGCCGTGGTTTTGAAGTAGCTGGGTTTGATGTTGGTTTTGAATAGGGCGATGGGTTCGATGAGTTTGTAGCCTTCTGAGTGGTTGACCATGACATCAGCATAAGGTTGAGTGTGTGCGATGACATAGTTGATGTTGAATTCTTGCAGGCGTTGTTGGATTTCTTCAGGGGTGTAGGATTTAATGGGTTTGTTGAAGAAATTGCCTTGGTTGTCATGGTGGATGACGCTGGTTTTTCTTGGGAAGTAGGCCAGGGCAAAGTTGACGCCTTCTTTTCCGCTGAGTGCAGAGACAGCGCATTCCGTGTGAGTTAGGCTTTGAGGGTTATTGCCGTAGTTGTAAAGGGTTTCTTCCATGACAACACGACCTTGAGGTTGGCTCTTTAAAAGGTCAAAGGCTTGCAGTTGAGGAGCAAACGAGGCGTGGCTGCTGGTGAAGATGTTTTTGGACATGCCCGAAGCGGTTTGATAGAAACCATATCCGGTAATCAGTAAAAGAATCAAGGCCAATGGCCAGAGGGGGATGGAAGTGGATTTCTTAGACTGGGTTGCAATGCGCATTGAAATCACTTTTTCTAAGAAGAGCGCTAGGAAAACAAAGACCCATAAAGTGAGAAAGACCATGACCCGGTCTCCACTGTAAAAGGGGGGGATCCAGAGTTCTTTGAGTGCGTAGGCCAGCGTTACTCCGCCCAGGGCAAAGAAGAGTTTGTTTTGTTCTTTTCTTTTCCAGGTGAAGTACAGGATTCCAATGAGGAAACTAATCCATACATGCCAGGGGATTTTTCCAATGAGGTAGGCTTTAACGTTTTGCCAGGTCATGGCTACGTTTCCAGTGTCGGGGAAGTAGCTGAGTTTTGCAAACAAAGGCAACCAGTAATAAGCATTGAGCAAAACAGCAATTCCTACGAATAATAGGATGCTCTTGTAGTGCTGTAGGGCTTGTTTGTGGTAGTAAAGCGTGGCTGTGATGAAGAGAATCGCTGCATAGAGGATGCTGAACGGGTGTGCTACGAATATCGTGAAAAAGCCTGCCCAGAAGAGGTTTCGTTTTTGTCCGGTTTTGAGTAGTTCAATATAATAGGTGAGGCTTAAGAGTAAGAAGCCAAGGGTGCTCATGTAGTGCCAGAATCCGACCATGACCGTCTCTTCAAATCCGCCTGCTTGCCAGCTGCCTGGGAAAAGGGCGAGTAGGGCAAACGCAATAACCGCTGCGGTTTCATGTCCTTGTTTTTTGAGGAACCAGTACGCTCCAATGCCGGGAAGGAATAAGCTTAAGGTGACAAAGATCTTAAAGGTCCATTCCAGTCCAAAGATATAGCCGAGCATAGCGATCAAGAAGTCGAGTGGGGGGTAATAGGTTTGAGAGCTAGGCATGCCGGCAGCTTGGTGTGGACACCAGTTGTTAGGAACATTTGCTGAGGCTTCTTGGATGCACCAGATGCGGGTGTAATGGCAGGGTAAGTCTACATTGAGGGGAATCCCTGGGGCGAATAAGGGTTTGACAAGAAAGATTCCAAGAAGGACAACCAGGATCAATATTCCATAGTAAATATATTGTTTCTTGATTTGCATCTGCTCAAAAGAATTCCAAAAGCATTTTTAAAGCTACCGTTCAAGGTGGGCATTGAAGTCATTCTCCAAGTACTTGGCAAGGTCTTCTTCCCAAGGGGGGAGTGCAAGTCCAAGAGACTGGGCTTTGCGTGTGTCGAGTGCCGAGAAAGAGGGGCGATCGGCAAAAATCGGTTTAGGTTTATCTTCCATTTGCGCTCTTCGTTTTTGTCGCTCATTATAATCTTGAGTAGTGACAGGTTCAATCCCGGTTATGTTTGCCGCTTCCCACGCACTTCGTTCATCTTCTGTAAGCCAAGAGGCTCGGCTAAGCAAAGCGGTGCTTTCTTTTATGTAACCTGCAAGGGTAGTGTGGCCGGGGTTAACCAAGTTTAAGCTTCCTTCAAATAGGGGTTGTTCGGCAGTGAGAATGTTGGCAAGGCTCCGGCCTAAGCTGGGGGCATAGGTGAGATTGCCGGTTTGGTCGTGTATGGCTGAAACATCTGGATTTTCTCCTGTACGAAGTTGCTCTTTGAGTCGGTTGAGCATGGCATGAAGAAACAGTTGGTGTCCTCCAGGGGGTACGTTTCCAAAAGCCCAGTTGATGCGGATAAGGCGTTGTCCACCTTCTAGGACATAGCGTTCACCGACTGCTTTGCTGTGAGCATAGACAGAGTGAACAGGGTCTTCGGGGTGAAGAAGTTCATCTTCTTCTGTGAAGGGTTCGTGATAGCTGGGTTGATATCCATTGCGGAAAGCAAAAGCAGTGGCCATGCTGTAAAGGTCAAATCCTTTTTTGGTAGCGAGGGCTGTGAGGTTTCTTGGGCCATCGGCATTGACTGAAAAATAAGTTGTGTGATGGCTCTCTCCAGGGTCTACATTGGTAGCGCCTGACGCATTGAGCACAGTGCATCTCTGTCCAAAAGAAGAAAGTTGTGATTCTAAAATTATAGAATCGGTAACATCGATAATTGTAGCAGGTACATGAGTCACAGGGCGATTGT
>DATDWO010000051.1:0-6387 GCA_035289665.1 Candidatus Nanoarchaeia archaeon | reverse complement strand
TTATTACGCGTGTCGCGCTTCGTGCGACCGAAAACTTTAAGATCTTCAGAGCTAAAGCTAGTTTGGTTCATTTTTTGTCTCCGAACGGCGGTCAAGCTACAAAAACTTATTTTTGCCGCCGTTCGCCCTTTCTCTACAAATCAGAAGAATTAAACGTTCTCTATTTCGGGCCGATTCATCATCAGGGCTTCGCTACGCTCAGACCTGACGTACTCTCGGCCCCTGCACAGGATATACCGATCATGAACTAAGAGATTTAGCAGCCAAAAAATGGGTTCAACCTCACCAAGCTCGTATTGGGCGAGACATGCTGGCGACTGAAGAAGAAAAACTTGTAGAAGGATGGACTATTTTTATGAACACTTCTTTCCAAGTCCCTCTCCTACCTACTGCAGATTTATATGCTGCCTTCAGCCAATACCGAGACTGGGAACGACACGTCCATCCACGAAGCGAATTTCCATCCCACCAAAAATATTGGGAACCAGCATATGAACGTATTCAACAAGCCCATGATGAAGGAGATGAAAACGCTCTTCAAACCAGTATAACAGAACTCGTTGACATGATTCTCCATGATTAAATAAAAGCCCAGGCCCTGCGACAAACCTTAGGAGCTGCAGAACAAGAGCCCGGGCGAAAAAGGCATGCCCTCAAAAGAAACGAATTCTGCCCTCTACATAAAGAATAGGTGTACAAAAAAGGACACCATTTGTTTATATAGTCCTTTTTCATATACGGTAACGCATACAAATAATGCTCAATCATGTGCATTACCGATTATAGGAAAGACTACGAAAACTATATAGAGTAGTATTCATTTCCTTCGTCTATGTTTAATAGTTTATGTGCGATTATCGATAAAGAAGGGTGTGTGCAACGACTTGAAGAAGCTCAGTTGGGATGGTCACCTCCCTCTGCCGGAGTTTCTATTGCAGATGGAGATTGGTTTGATGACCCCGAACCTCTCCCCCGCACCGAACCTCCCCTATTCTATGTTCATCTCAGCAAAGCAGAAGGAGAAACTATCCGAACAGGTCTGGAAACTGGACACAGAGTAGAGTACCATATTGTTCAAGGACCCTTTGCAGGATGCTTCGAACCTGACCATTATCTCATCGTAGATGGAAGACCTGTTTCTTAATCTTTAACCAACAGAAACTACGTTTCTGAGGTTCTGCAAAAATGCAGAACCACCACCTTTTTAAATAGCCTTGAGCTACACCGACGTATGGCACGGAAGCCTAAAAAAGGCGCTGGGCAACAGGGAGAGCCTTCCCCTTCAACTGAGGAAGCCCCGAACGAACAGCCCGGCGAACTGGAACTAGATTCTACTACGCATACCTCCCACCCTATCAATTTAGTCCATCAAGAAAACGTTGAAGTTGAGCACACCGGCGTCACCGAAGAAAAACAAAAAATTAAAAAAACTAAAATCAAAGGGACGCTGTTCAATGAGCTGGTTGTGACTGAAGCCAGCGATGAAGCCCGCGAACTCTACAACCAAAGCCGATTTGGACAAGCCCTGGAAGATGGAAAAATCCAACTATCTCTGCTTGAAGCACTCTACCTTATCGAAAAAGGAAAACTCGAAATATACGACGGCAAGAAAGCCCTTGATAAAGATGTTTTCTTGAAAAAAGCCAAGAAGTGTGAACCCAACTTTTGGATCCGGTACATCGTGTTTAAGGACATTCGAAATCGAGGCTATATCATTAAAACGGCATTGAAGTTTGGAGCTGACTTTCGCATTTACGACCGTGGTGTAAAGCCTGGTGAAGACCACGCCCGGTGGGTCGTCTATCCCATCCATGAAGGTGAACAATTAACCTGGCATGAATTCGCGGCCAAGAACCGAGTGGCGCACAGCACCAAAAAACGACTCATGCTGGGCATTGTCGACGACGAAGGAGACGTGAGCTATTGGGAGTGTAGATGGATACGACCTTAAAAATGAACTCTATTTACCAACCCCAATTAGCTATCGGAGTCAAACATATCCCCACCAATATACCTTTCGTCCAGCGATTTCTTGATGACAAAATCAACGAAGGAGCTAAAGTTGGCACTGAAGCATACTCTTACCCACTCACACATCCCGAATATTGGGAAGAAGGAGCACCCGAATTTTTCAACGCTATAAATAAATTTATTCTTTCGAAAGGAGGGATCTACATCCCCCTTCAACGCTTAGAAGATTTCGAACGCATAAAAGCCATCGAGAAAAACCCTGCTCTAAAAGTGCAACGAGAAGAATTACGACAAAAACTTCTAAAAGCCTGCCAAAAAGGAGGATTTCGCCTTGAAGAAGACGACCCTATGTGGGCGGACCATGTTAGCGAATACAATGCACTTTGCAATCGAATCTTAGAATGTTCCTTTATGCAACAAGGAGTAAACCCCTATGATCTCCGAGACCACACTTTAGTAGAACTTATCCAAGAATATCAACCAAACCTTATTATTGTCGGATTGCACCATCTACCACCCCCCATGGTCAAATATCCTCTAATGCCCATAGCCGCTCTTCGAGGGCATAGCGACTAATAATTTTTAAATGGGCACATATTCTCTCTTTCATGCTCACCCGAGAAAATGTACTCCAACTCATCCACGACCAAGGTCCACTCTTACCCATCCAGATCAAGAAACACATCGGCGGAGACAGCCTCATCATTGGAGCTATTCTCAGCGAGCTTTTAGACACCAAAGATGTCCTTGTCAGTAAGACACGATTCGGCAGCAGCCCAGCTTATTATACAACTGGGCAAGAAAAAGGCTTATCACGACTTTCCTTATACTTAACTTCTGAACAACGCAAAACCCTACAGATTCTTGAGCAAAAAAAAACCTTGGAAGACAAGAAGCAAACTATGGAAAGCCGCATTGCACTCCGTCAATTACAAGACTTCTGCATCCCATCTTCTATGAAAGGAAAGCTATTCTGGAAATGGCACGAGATCAGTGACGAGCAAGCCATAAAAAGGGCTGGAAAAACACGCTTAAAACCAAAGGCTAAACCGAGAAATACTAAAAAAACAAGAGGTCTGAATAAACGAAAACATAAGAAATTCAGTGGCAATAAAAAAAGCAGAGCCCTACGAAAGAAAAGAAATTAACCAGTACTAATCAACCCCTTTAAATTCAATTCTACGATCAAGAAAAAAACATACAAGAGAATCAAGGCTATGCCCTCTTTCCAATATAAACGCTTTCCTGCGTCGACAAAGGTTGCGAAGAGAAAAGCAGCTACCAGCATAAACGCTGCCGACGATAGGAAGTACAATAGACTCGCCTCAATCGGGCTGATCAGAGCAGTAATCCCTAAAACCAGCGTCGAATTCGCGACAACGCTACCCACCACATTCCCCACCACGACCTCAGGCTCTTTCCTCAAAACCGCTGTCAACCCCACAGTTAATTCTGGCAAGGTAGTCCCTAAACTCAGAATAAACAACCCAATAAAAATTGGCGGCAACTGCAGATCTGCACTTATCATCGTCGCGAAAAATACTGCCTTACCCGAAGCATAAAACAAGGCACCTAAAGCCAAAACGAACAAAACGCTATAGACAACCGCTGCCTCCCTTGAAACTCCATCCTTCAACACCTTATGGAAACCTTTTCGCTCCTGAATTAGATGAATCGTATAAAGCACAAAGATGACGATTAATATTACCCCATCCAACCGCGAAAGACCCCCGCCTAATACCATCAAAACTAAAGGGATTAACGCAATGAAAAACATTTCTAGCGTGTCTTTTTTTTCATGATGGCTGGACAACTTAATGGAACGAGCCAACAAGATGGGAATTCCGATCACCAAGGTAAGATCTAGAATGTTCGCCCCTAAGACATTACCCAGACCCAATGCCGGGTTTTTTCCTAACGCTGAGGAAATTCCAATAAAAAGTTCAGGTAAGGAAGTGGCTAAACCCAACAGAATAAACCCTGCAACGAACTCACTCACTCTCAAAAACATGGCGATCTGCATCAGGGATTTCAAGAGGAGAGAGGCACTTCCAAATATGATCACACAAGCCAACAAAAACCAAACCCAGTCCAAATTCATGCTAAGCACCCGAACCCAATCCTGTCAAGAACCACCCTCTTAGAAACCCATAAGTAAGGCTTCACTTTATGATTGTACAAACAGTGGTTCTTGATCATGCTCAGTATTCCGCAAATAGGCCCTCTATCCTCATTTATAGGATGCTGAATACTGACATTTAAAAAGCTTGTTTTCCTCACACTCTCCATGAAGGCTAAAACGGTCGTGTTGGACACTAACTTCCTCCTCATTCCAGAGCTCTACCGAGTGGACATCTTTGCAGGAATCCAAGAACTCATGAACGAACCTTACGAGCTCTGCATCATGGACAAAACCATCGATGAACTGAATAAAATTGTGCAGACCGCCAAAACCAAAGACAAAGAGGCTGCCAAACTGGCCTTACAACTCATAAAACAAAAAGACTTAAAAAGGCTGCCCTGTTCTGACACAGTAGACGAGTGCATCCTGAACGGACCCGTGGATTACGCTGCCACGCAGGACCGCGACCTCAAGCGAGCGCTTAAGGCGAAGGGTGTGAAGATTATCACGTTGCGACAAAAAAATTATTTGAAGGTTGAATGAATGTACTACAAAGTCAAAGTCAAAGACCACGTCCGAGTGCCGCCCAGCTCTTTTGGCCTCGCCATTGAAAAAGCTGTAGTGGATGAACTCAAGAAAAAATATTCTGGATACGTATCTAAAGAGCTTGGCCTTGTGATTGATGTCTCTTCTGTTACGGAAATCGGAGATGGCATCATCATCCCCGGCGATGGAGCCAATTATTATCATACCAGCTTTGAACTCCTCTCTTTTGAACCCGAAATGCAAGAAGTCTGCCTTGGAAAGATTAAAGACATTGCTGACTTCGGAGCGTTCATCAGCCTAGGACCGATTGAAGGCATGATCCATATCAGCCAAACCATGAACGACTTTGTGAGCTTCAACAAAGATAAGACCCTGGCTGGAAGAGAGAGCAAGCGCGTGCTCAAAGTGGGAGATCGGTGTGTGGCAAGGGTCATTGCCGTGAGCTATAAAGACATTGCAAACCCAAAACTGGGCTTGACCATGAGACAGCCTGGACTGGGTAAAGAAGAATGGGTCGAAGAGGATGTCAAACGAGGCGAACGAGCTGCAACGGGTGCCGCCAAAGAAGAAAAGCCTAAAGAAAAGAAGAAAAAGAAAGAATGATTATTTCTTAATAAAGTACCTAGATTCTTTATCTTTTTTAAAAAAGCACTGATCTGCTATATGGGGGTACACATTTTCATCATACCACTCAAAAGGATTCTTAACGTCATCGAAGACAAAAACGCCAGCGCTTTTTAAAATTCGCAGCAAATCTTTCAGAACGAGAACGAGCTTATTTTTATCTGAAATATATCGAAGCACCTGCCAAGCGTACATTAAGTCAAAGAAATTATCTGGGAAAGGAAGGCCTGACATTATATTCGCCTGAACTATTTTAACACGAGGATTGTGAAGCGTGGTTTCGTCTACTACAAGATCGACACCGAATGCAGATAGTTGTTCTCCATAATCATCCGTTAGCTTACTGATCGTTTGACCTGTTCCACAGCCAACGTCCAACACATTTATTTTGCTAAACAATGTTAATTTTATTTCAATCCAGCGTTGTAGACCTAATTTCGACATCACTTCCTTTGTTTTGTGAGAAACTGAGTCTGGAGTCACTTTACGAAAAGCTTTCCATAATTCTAACAATTCATTTTCAGTTAAACTGCACTTCTGGATGATAAGATGCAATATCTCAGGGGAGAGTATATCCAGTAAAAGCGTGCACCCCCCCCATGAACGGCGATTATGGATTATCTTCAATTTTACGGCTTCTGATAAGGCGAGAGCAGGCCAACTTTCTCCACGACAATAATTTCCTAGTACAGAGATTCCGAAGGTGAGTGATTTTTTTGGCTAGAAACTCTGGAATTGGAGTTTCATTAGCTTTTTTTCATGTAGTTTTTTGTTCATCGGGGAATCAAGAGTCTTGTTTTAGCAAAATGATGAAAAAGAGTATTTTTGAATAGCGCTTGCGCTATTCAAATGTGATGAATTCCCAGAGGGGAAGGTTGAGTTTTAGTCGGTCTCTGTGGGGGCATAGTTGGAGTATGATTTTTAAGATGATTTTGAAGAGCTGTTTGATGTGGTCTAATAAGGTTGGTTTGTTGTTCCTTTTCTGCCAGGCATTGTAGATTAGAAAAGAGAGACAGACGCTGAACATTCTCGTCTTATGATTGGAGGTTGCGACTCGCAGTTGTATACCGTCAGTGGCTTTGAAGATGTTTTCCGTATTCCAGCGTTTCTTGTAAATATGGCGT
>DATDWO010000050.1:0-8892 GCA_035289665.1 Candidatus Nanoarchaeia archaeon | reverse complement strand
AAATCATCAACGACCGACAACAAAAAATCACCCACTTCGCATAGCCGCCCGAGATACGGCAAGCCCGACCAAGTGGAGGGCTTGACGAGTGAGGGCGGCGCGCCACGGGGGTCATAGGGGGTCAAGTACCCCCTATCTCATAAATACCGTTTTCTGGAAGGTTTGATTGCCTTGTTTGATCGCATGGGATTAAAGTAATTGGAGTTCTCGTCGACGTTTAGGCTTTTATCTCGACTAAGAACTTTTCAGGTGTGAGGAGTTTGATCTCGGCATGCTTGCCTTTTCTCCAGTTTTTACTGATCTCTTTTGGGAATCGTAGGAAATGCGTTTTTCCATCGAAATTGATGGTTCGCTCCAATGTTAATAGTTTATCGTCCAGTAAGCGTTCGATGGCCCAGAAGGTTTCCAATCGCTTTGCTTGATCTACATCTAAGTGATCTGTGCCACAGTGATTACAATGCCATGCTTCGTATTTGAATTCGAACTCTTTCATTTTTACTTTTTTCAACTCTTTTTTTGTCGTCTCATTGCAGCATGTAAATGGGCCTTTGAATGCGTCTTTGTCAACGGTGACTTGGACTTCTTCTAAGACTTCTTCGGGACCTATTTCTTCTTTCATTTTTTCACCTTGTATAAGTTGATTTGCCAACCGGATGATGGGTATGCTGTGATGATTTTTGTGCTGTTTTTTTCACATGTGAAAATAATCGTGAGGTATCGATTCGTTTTTGCTAGAGCCATATGTCGGCCTTCCTTTGCTCTAAAGAAACGAGGCTCGTTCCTAAGTAAGGCCCATTCGACCTCTTCCATTTTTACATTGTGTTTTTTGAATATTTTCTCTAAGATTGTTAGTTCTATGAGGACTTTCTTAATGAACATTTTGTACTCTTTAGTGTACTCTATAAAGTACTATTCATTTATATAGTTTTGCTTCTCTTAGGACTTGTGGACAGAGCGAACGGCTGTGAAAAGGCTTCACCTTAAAGCCGTTCTGGGATCCCTTCCCTAAGCCGAAAGCCTCAGCACTTGATGTGGGGTCTTCGATTGTTTTGCAAGCGAAACCTTTATATAGTCTTTATGACTCTATAAATATAGTAAAAATGACTATTAATTGCCCGAATTGTCATGTGGAAGCCAAAGCGGCTGAACTGCTCATTGAGGAAGCGGTGCGGTATCGATGCGGGACGTGTGAGTATTCTAAATTAGAGCCTGTCGCTAGCCGCACCGCGACCCCCCCTTCTACCAGCCCCTTACAGCTGAAACAGAAAATTACGACGATTAGTCAAGGTCGGCTGGGATTGTACTTGAACCAAGACCTGGTCCGAAGCTTGGGATTGAAGGCTGGGCAAGAGGTGTTTGTGAGCGTGCCGGATGGTCAGCACATTCTGGTTCGACTGGACTATGGAAGATGAATGCCTGGAAGTTTCTTGTACTCATCCAACCCATAGTTACGATTTGTAGACTGCGCAAGCGTAACGAAACGGTGAAAAGGAACTTCTTTTCCATCTATTCTTATCTTTCTATTTCTCCAGTTGAACTCCAATGCCACTCTTTCCACGTACTTACCATCTTGCACTTTTTGAACATAGTCCATGATGTCAGAATCATAATTCCTTCGGCCTGAGAATTTTTCTAAAGCGCCTTGCCAAGTCTCTGTTTGCTGTCGAAGATCGCATAAAAATCGAGCGGCAGCATCTATGTTTTTGATCGGATGGAATCGCTCATCAATTTCAATCAATTTTCTTAAATCGCCATTATGTAATTCAATTGCGTCTTTGATTGCCTGGCCTTGCTCTCTATCTATAAGCTTATTGGAGTCGGTGATCGTCTCTAAACCATAAGCCTTAGCCATCCTTGGTTGCATATGAATTAAACCCACACCACCATCTCCTTCTTCGTTTGGTTTGATGGACAACCCTTTGGATTCTACACAAATCATACCTAATAAATAATCTTTTGGAATTCCATATCGATATTCAACTGCGTAGGTGATGTCCCGCCAACGCATAGCCCGCTCGATTCGTCCTTCGGGTAACCAACTTCCACGCAAATCAATCTGTGAAAAGTCAGGTTCTTCCACTAAGGGTTGGTATCCAATTTTGGGAACAGGAACTTTTGAATAATCTATTTTTTTATTTTTTACCTCTTCCTCTTTTTCCCCTTCTACTTTTTTCTCTATTTCTGTTTTTTTGGTTTCTCTCCCACAACCCGCTGCTAATATGACTCCAAGACCTCCTAATAGAAACGCTCTTCGATCCATGGGTTGGCTGCCCAGTGTTTCTATGGCGTTGCCTAGATGGGTTAGTCTTTGATAGAGGCTTTCTACCTGATCTGTGAGTGCCATCTAGCTTGTTAAGGCTATTGACTATTTAAATTTTATCACTCTATAGTACTCAAAATAACAATATTTATATATCCAAACCCCCTAAACCCCCGTATGAACCTATCCAGACTTGTTGAAAACCTACGCGAAGCCCTCTGGAAACGAGAGGATCCTAGCCGTCGACGGTTCCTTAGACAAGCTGCTTTAGCTCTTCCTGCTTTGACCTCTATTGGAAGCTTGCTTGCTGCCTCTCGCTCATTTGCACAGGATCATACAGGTATGCAGGATATCTCCTATTTATGGCATCCTAAACTTGAAGCGATCCAAGACTACGCTGAAGAAGTGGCGGATGTACTTGGGCTTGATGTTCGGAAAAAACTGCGTATCGTTCAAGGAACAGAAAACTTTGGATTGGTTTATGATCGAAATGGTGAGGTTGACTCCACTTACAAGGTAGCAGCTCGCCACACTCAACTTTTATTGGCTGCTGATTTAGATGAAGCAGTACCTATCCGCGACGATGGATATGATGAACTCTTCAATGTAAGCTATGGGCTTGGACCTAACTTAGAAGCCATTACTAGCTTGTATGGGAGGGTCTATTCACAACTAGGCTCTAAAGTAGGAAGAAATCTTTTCATTGAAGAAACGGATCAAGAGAAC
The DNA here is from genome assembly GCA_035289665.1 of Candidatus Nanoarchaeia archaeon. Taxonomy (GTDB): domain Archaea; phylum Nanobdellota; class Nanobdellia; order Woesearchaeales; family SM23-78; genus JBBSWA01. The sequence continues at coordinate 5,906 of DATDWO010000050.1, read as the reverse complement.
TTTGTACTTGTTTACAAACGACTGGGTGATCGAGATAGCACACTGGATGTTGCCCGTAAACACACTGCGATTCTTCGAAGCCAAGGCATTGAAGCGAGCATCACTCGAGAAGAACTAAGAGAGGTGGTTTATGGTGAATCTGCTTTTCTTCATGAAAAAGAACCTCAAGATCTTCCACATCCTATCCTTATTCCAAGACCTGCTCCTTCACAACCCCATTCGGTTCCTACTCCAAGACCTACTCGTCCACATTCTAAACCTCTACCCACTCCTCCTGTTCATCGTCCAGCACCTCCCCGTCGAGGTGCCCCTGAGTCCCCCGCGCATCGCATCGCGTCTTCAGGTTTAGAAGACTCTGTAGAACAGTATGTTAGTCGACTGCGATCTAGAGGAGGATTAAAAGACAATGAAGCGACATCTTGGCTTGTTTATGATTTAACTACTGGACAAGACTTGGTTACTATCAATGCAGATCGCTCCAGACAATGTGCTAGCATGTTTAAACCATTTGTTGCCCTTGCTTACTTCCATCAAGTAAAAAAAGGAAAGGAGAGATATGATGCTAAAACCAAGCGTTTGATGGAGCGCATGATCAATAACAGTAGCAACAGCGCCACCAATCAACTCATGCGCAGACTTGGCGGAGCTCGTCACGTTGATGAGATTCTTAGCCAAAATTATGGTCATCTTCTACCTGACACTGAAATCGTTGAATCCATCCCACCTGGAGGCAGAGCCTATAGAAATACTGCTTCCCCTAATGATTACCGACGGTTCCTTGAAGCTATGTGGAAAGACCAATTGCCTTATGCTCCCGAGATCAAGCGTATTATGTCCCTACCTGGCGGAACAAGGGAACGTATTCGAGGATCACAAGTTCCTTCGGGAACTATTGTTTATCATAAAACTGGGACTACTGGACTTGCAGTAGGGGACATGGGAATCTTATCTTTTAAAGGAAAAAATGGAAGACGATACCCAGTTATTGTTGTTGGAGTTGCGCAAAGAGATCATAAAAATGATAGCACAGGAATATGGGGATCTCGCGTTACCCGTTCCATTGGAGGAGTTTCCGACTTAGTTTATCAAGAAATGAAAGGAAGATATGACCTAATTTAATTTTCTTATTATTCTTTTTTAATTTCTCTTATAAAATAAAGACAAGAATAAATAAAGAATAAAAATAAATAAAGAATAAAAGACTAACTTTATCTAGTTGATCGTTCGATCACAGTATATGGCTTTCCGCCAGTGCTGCGCGCAACATTTTCTAGTGTTGTTCGTACATCTGGCCGAACGACTTCCACTTCTCCAATTGAAATGGGTGTATGGCTGCGATTAGCTTCAACGATTATACTTCCTGGAGTAACTCCTCCTTGCGTGTCTTCTCCATCTGTTAAAACAGTGATCTTCTTTCCAGGATGTCTGCGCACCACATAGTCCATTGCTTGCCATAGAGGGGTGCTTCCACAAGGACTTACTTCAGAAGCGGTTCGGATGGATCGCACATGGCCTTGGTCACTAAAGCATGTACTAAAAGCATACAATGCTTTTCCTTTGCCGAAGTTGTAACGAGCTACAGCCCTCCATTTTCCAAACTCATCCATAGAGGAACTTGCATCCAATAAATATACGTCACCTGGTAAGTTTGCTAACGCTGCTTCGATGGTGCTCTGCTCTATTCGAACCACGACCCTGCGGTTCTGCCTCCATGCTCTTTTGTCATGACCTTGACTGGTTGGTTTTGCTTCACCATATGAAGTCGTGTCCATCGAACCATGGCCTCCATAGGTACGTACAAATCGGGCCACTCCTTTAGCTCGTTTATCTCCTAAATAATCATTCCAGTTATCTGTACTTCGTTCGTCTGCGTGCCCTTCAACAACCCAGTGAGAAGCTCTTGGGTGGGCATGAACAAAATCTGCGATGGATTGATAATCTCCTCGGTCTAATGTTCAACTGTTTGTGGGGAAGTAAACTGTTAATGTTTTATCATCTGCTTTGTTCGGCAACTGATCTCGCATGCTAGGCGCTTGTGGAACCTGACGGGCTTTCGTTGGCCTTCCTTTTGGAGAGGATTTACGCCGTGCTTCAACGTCACTTACTCCTATACCTGATAATAAAGAAGCAATTGCAGCAATGCTAACTAAATTTTTGAGTTTCATTTTTTCCTCCTACGCCGTCGCCAAACTCTTCAATCCAAGATTCTCCACCAATTCTTTATATCGGTTGCGGATGGTGACTTCGGTGATGCCAATCGCATCGGCAATGGCTTCCTGCGTTGTTTTTTCTTTCGTCAACTTGGAAGCGGCGTAGATGGCTGCGGCTACAATGCCAATGGGACTCTTGCCGGAGGTGATTTCCTTTGCCTGAGCCTTTTCAATCAATTCGACGGCTTTGGTCTGTGTTTTAGGGCTGAGTTTGAGCTCTGAGATGTAGCGGCCTACGTACATGGTGGGATCTGAAGGAGCTACTTTGAGATTCAAGTTGCGAATCAGGTATCGGTAGTTACGGCCGATTTCTTTCTTGTTCACACCGGAAGCGTGGCTGATTTCATCCAAGGTTTTTGGAGCGCCGTAGTTGCGGCACGCAATATATATTACGGCAGCAACCATGTGTTCCGTACTTCGACCGCGTACAAGGCCTCGTTGGGCGGCGGTGGTGTAAACTCGAGAACACTCTTCATTCAGGATCTTGGATAACTGTAATACGGAACTGATTCGGTGGATTTCAGTTAAAGCGAGCTGCAAGTTGCGCTCAATGGCAGTAGCGGTGTTGCGCTGCCACTTTCTCAAACGGAAAAACTTGTCCTTATCCCGGCCTGCCAATTTATAGAGGTCGGATTTGGTACCAATCTCCGTTCCAAGGCCGCGATCGGCTTGTGTATACGTTAAAGGGGCGCCTGTTCTTCGGCGTTGTTCGCGCATGGCATCGTCCATTTCACGCCAGTCCTTACCATGGTCCATGATCTTATCTTCAAGAACTAAGCCACAATCTCGGCAGATGATTTCGCCGTGGTCTGTGTTGTGGTGCAGTTTCATGCTGTCACATTCCGGGCATTTTCCGATGGCTTTGACTTTACTTGGTACGCGTTCTGTTTTTAGCAATAGTTCTTTTTGGTCCATGTTCCACCTTGTTTGTCAAGAATCTGCTGTTCTTGAGCATCTCAAGATTCTTTCGGAATCTTGATATTTGAACGAGAATTTTTTAGATCCTCGACTAGAACGCTCCTTAATTTGCTACTTTTAGGTAATACGTATCAGTATTTAAAACTTACGTTTGGTTATATATTATCTATATAGAAAATTATTATTTTTGACCCTGAATACGGCCTTTTTTTCCCTTCTCGTTTTTAGCCTCCTACAAAAAAATCCATGGCAAACCATAACATTTAAATACTAAAAGCGTACCTTCTAATCCATACTTCCATATTTTTCCAAAGAAAATAGGAGGGGGAAAAACATGAAAAGAATGATACTACCCATCGTGTTGGCATTATTACTAATGCCCTTTGCACTCGGTTCTTACCGATTCGCAAATACACCGTCTAGCACAGCAAGTCCTGCTGTTGCTATGAACCAGCCCACTAGCATGAGCTACCGGGCTCCACCGCTCTATGTGCCTCAGCCCATGGGCGTTAGCCGAGATGTGCGATTCTTGCCTCCGGTAAGTGAAGAACAACTCCAGTTGGATGAAAACGGCGTTGTTGTAGACCAAGCAACCAATCCTGTTACCTATGGAACCAGCGGCGGAATTTTCGACACTGGACATAACTCCTGGACTCTAAAACAGAGACAACAAATTGGACCTTACTTCTCTGACAACCAAGTAGGATTCAGAGCAGGCCCAATCCAAACCAACCACTACCAAAAGTGGAGAGGACGAAGCTACTTAACCGACTACCTCGGATACCATGCTCCCATTCAAGTCTTAAAGCAATGGAGCATAGGTTCCAGTGGCAAAGCCATGAGCGGTAAATACCTCAATCCGGGTATCCCCAATATGGTCAAGATGGATCCACAATACGTGAATCCCGGCTTACCTGCTTACGTCAATGAAGGAACTGTTGCTCAATAAGAGCATCTTTTTTTCTTCTCTTTTTTACTCTTTTTAACCAATCCAGTTCTGTAGAAAGTCTCACTAGCGTTCGGTCTTGCACCCGTTCGCATCTCAACCTTCTGTTCATAAGCACCCTCTCCGTAGGAGGCGACCCTCTCGGCGCTCAGCTGTTCGCTATAAAGATGCTCACAATAAAGGCGGCAAGACACCACTTTCTACAGAAACCAATAATCCATAACTCTTATATAACCGTTTAAACTCTTCTCCTGAATGGACAAAGAAATACAGGATTCTTTCCTAAAAGCAGGACGTATCGCTGCTGAAGCCCTTGCCTACGGCCAAAAAAAGATTAAAGTGGGCGTTTCCCTGCGCGAGGTCTGCGATGCCGTAGAACAAAAAATAATCGCGTTAGGTGGCGGCATTGCCTTCCCCGCCCAAACCAGCCTCAACCATGTTGCCGCCCACAACTGCCCTGGACCAGAAGATGAAACAGTCTACCAAGAAGGCGATGTGGTCAAATTAGATGTAGGAGTCCACATCCAAGGCTATGTAGCGGATAACGCCTGTACCGTTAACTTAGGAAGCCATGATGACCTTGTGAAAGCCAGCCGTGATGCTGTAAATGCCGCTATCCGCATCCTGCAACCCGGATTGCCTGTCTGTGCCATTGGAAAAGTTGTGGAAGAAATCATCACCAGCTATGACTTAGAACCCATCCGTAACTTATGCGGACACGGCCTGGGTCAATTCAAAGTTCACACGTCTCCTACGATTCCTAATTATGACAATGGAGATCCCACCCCCCTTAAAGAAGACCAGGCCATTGCGATTGAGCCGTTTGCCAGCACTGGTGGGGGTATGATCTATGAATCCGGAGAAGCCACTGTTTTCATGCAAACCAACCATCGACCCCTACGCAGCCCCATTGCCCGCAACATTCAAAAAGAAATTGACCAGTACCAAGGATTGCCCTTTACTACACGATGGCTGACCCAAAAATTTAATTTAGGCAACGTCAAACTCGGCTTGATGGAACTCAAGAAAATCGGCAACATCCGAGAATATCCTCCGCTTCCTGAAAAAAACAAAGGATTAGTGAGTCAGGCAGAACACAGCATCATTGTACGCGACAAACCCATTGTGATCACGAAACGAGATGAGGATTAATTGATTCGTATGTTTCCATTTAAGACCTGAAACGGGGCATGGGCTGTACCATAAACCCCCATCTGAGAAGCCACTAAATCCAGCAAGGTAAAAGATTCTGCCGGAGCTACGAGTAACTTATCCATCTTACCTTGATCTCCTTCAAAATTGCACCCGCTCCATGCGTTCATTACACACAGCAAGTCCTCTCGACTCATCCAGTGCCTCTCCACTGCGCAAGAAGCATTCTTTACTCTAGAACGATACGCTTCCACTACTTCATCCAACGAATGAAAAGTACTTTCTTGCAATGGTGCCAAGCAAGCCTCCACGTGTAGCTGAGCTCCTCTTAACTGGGTGTGATACAACCCACTTTGTAAATCATCTGATAATAATGCAATACTATCCCAATGACGCCCCATATACACCTGCCCTTCTGTCTGGATCGTTTCCTTTCTATATCTCCTTTTTCTGTGCAGGGGCCGAGAGTACGTCAGGTCTGAGCGTAGCGAAGACCTGATGATGAATCGGCCCGAAATAGAGAACGTTTAATTCTTCGAATTTGTAGAGAAAGGGCGAACGGCGGCAAAAATAAGTTTTTGTAGCTTGACCGCCGTTCGGAGACAAAAAATGAACCAAACTAGCTTTAGCTCTGAAGATCTTAAAGTTTTCGGTCGCACGAAGCGCGACACGCGTAATAA
>DATDWO010000049.1:0-28742 GCA_035289665.1 Candidatus Nanoarchaeia archaeon | reverse complement strand
AGTTGAACGATCTCAGTGGATGTTTTTGCTGTTTATCGCCGCGCGAGATACGGCAAGCCCGAGCCAAGAGGGCTTGACGAGTGAGCGCGGCGGCCAGGGGGATTATAAGGGGGGCGCAAAGACCCCCTTATTTCATACTTCTCGACAGATTTAAAAACCTCCTATTCTAATAAAAAGTCATGGTTGCCTTTAAAGACTGGGAGCGATTCCAACAGGTTCTACATGTATTCGGTAAGTATGAACTGCGCCATTTAGTGGATTCCTTTCGTAAAAAACCTGCCGAATTACAGCCCACCCAATTGAGAAAATCCTTTGAAGAACTGGGAGGAGCCTTCCTAAAAGTCGGCCAGCTGTTAAGTTTAAGACCTGATTTGGTACCGCAAGCCTATTGCGATGAATTCTCCAAACTTCAAGATGCTGTGCCCCCCTTCCCAGGAGAAACAGCAAAAAAAATCGTTGAACAAGAACTCCGGAAGCCTTTGAAAACGGTTTTCTCCACGTTTGAACTCAAGCCCTTAGCAGCGGCCAGCATTGGTCAGGTCCATCTTGCCAAGTTAAGAAATGGGAAGAAAGTTGCTGTCAAGGTACAACGCCCTGATGTTCGCTCGACCATTGAAGCGGACTTGGACATTCTTGCCTATTTAGCTCAAACCCTGCAAAAACGCTATCCACAAGACATTGTGGACCTGCCCCAGATTGTCGAAGAATTCAAACATTATACTGAAAATGAACTGGACTATGAAAAAGAAGCCAAGAACATTGAAGCGATTCGCAAGAACCAAGTTCAGGATAGAGGTATTGTTATTCCTCAGGTTCATTGGGAACATACCACTGAAAAAATACTTGTCCTGGAATACATTGAAGGAAAAGCCTTCACTCAATTGCTGCAAGCTAACTATCGATTCTCTAAGACAACGATGCGGAATATTACCCTATCCATCTTCAGCCAGATCTTCGAACACGGCGTGTTTCATGCGGATCCCCATCCTGGCAACCTGTTCTTGCTTAAAGGGAGCAAGATTGGGTTGTTGGACTTCGGTATTGTCGGGCACCTGACCAAGGAAATGCAAGAACAGATCACCGAGCTTTTCATTGCTCTCATTCAGCGTGATGTAGACCTGCTTGCTGAGACCCTTGCACGCATTGGCTTTGTGCATCGCAATTGTGACATGAACCAACTCAAAGAAGACCTTCGTGATACTTTGGGTAAATATTATAATGCCCGGCTTGAGAATGTGCACTTTTCCGAGTTGATTGTGCATGCCATCCAAGCTGCAAAACGCAACCACATTCAGCTTCCCCATAACTTTGTCCTCTTGGGAAAATGTGCCATTACGTTAGAAGGACTCGGAAGAAGAATTGACCCCCACTTCAACCTTGTCGAGACTTCCCAGCCCTTCGTACAAAGACTTCTTCAAAAACGACTTCAGCCTAAGTACATTGCACAGAAAGCTTTCAAAAACCTACGTAATTTGCACCGATTTGCACAAGACCTCCCTCGGTTGAGCAACCAACTCACAGAGACTCTCAGTCATTCGGACTCAGATATTCACCGCGTCAAAGAAGACTTAGATTTGATTGCAAATGAGATTGGATTCTTTGGAAACAAGATGCTTATGGCGCTATGCGGTGGCATCTTCCTACTTGGGGGAGTGCTGCTGCTCCACTATGATCAATACCTTTGGAATGGATTGCCCCTATTCTCTTTAGCAGGGTTTGTACTCGCAGGATTGTGTTTTGTACGCCTCATCCTTAGTAATGCCCGGATGACAGCGTAGAAAGCTTCTTGAACACTTTATACCCGCAATCGCACGTTAATGTTTTGTAATGCATCTCTAAATGAAATTGAGGTTTCCACTCCTTGTGATGATTTTTCCTGCAATTTGGACAGGAATGATCCAGATGATCCTCGAGGAAATGATGCATGGGATGTAAGGCTGAGAAAGGGTATATAAGATTTATGCTTTCACATGACTTTCTTCCAAGAACCTCTTCACAGTCTTGATTAGATGTTCAGGTTGGGTCTTTAAGATCTCACAGGCTTTTGGAATGACTTCTCCTTTGTATTCTTCTATAGAGGCTAACCTTAATTCTTCTGTCGAGAGCTTTTTGCCCTTCTTGGTCACGGCTTTCCACTTGGTGAACAGCTCCTCCAAGCGGCCAGGGATCTGATTGTTGGAGCATTTTAATAGGTCTGCGAGCTCTTCGAGCAAACCTTTTTCTTTCTTGAAAATGTTTACTGCAGCCTTTCCAGCAACAAACTCGATTCGGACGAGACCGTCTTGAACCTTGAAGGTTTTTAAAATTTTAATCTCCCTTGCTTCTCCGGTTAAATCCAGATGCGTTCCACCGCAGGCCTCTACGTCTAAGCCTTCTATATTCACGATGCGCAGCTCCTTTCCGGGTGCGACGCCTCCTTGATAAATGGTAAATCCGTATTTGGCCTCAGCAACGGCACGAGGCATGAAGCTTTTATAAACAGGTCGATTTTCTTGGATTATTTTATTGGCTTCTTCCTCGATCTGTTTGACTTGCTCTTCTGTCAGATTTTCATAATGCGTGATGTCTAATCTTGCCTTATCTTCAAACTTAGCCGCACCTGCTTGCCAGATGTGATTGCCTAATAGATTCTTGCACACCCCGTTGATCAAATGAGTGGAGGTATGGTGTTGAGCCAATTGCAAACGCCGATCGAAATCAATCTTTCCCAAGACTTTCTCCCCAACCTTGAAATCCACTTTCTTTTCTAACTCATGCACTACAATTGCATTCTGCTTGAACACTTCCACCACTTGGTGCTTGTTTAAAGTGCCTATATCATGCAATTGGCCCCCGCTCGTTGGGTAGAAAGCGGTTCGATCCAAGATGACATACTTGCCAATCACCTTCAATACACGCGCTTCGAAATCCACATAATCATAATGGTCAAAATATAGGCACTGAGTGGAGGGGAGGTCTTCTAGATGGGGGACTTCCTTCTTGTGCGTCTCGGTCTGCTGCTCGACCTTCTCATGTTTTTCTGCGACGAGAGCATAGAAGTTATCGGGAACGATGACTTTCTTTCCTGCTTTTTTTGCCTCCTCCTGAACGATCTCTGGGCTGATGCCCTGGGTGTCATACAAGGCCACTAAGGCGTCTGGAGTCAAGTCCATCTCAATCACTTGCTTCAAGATTTCTTTCGTTCTTTTTTGCGTATCCTGATACTTACGCTTCTCGATGTCCATGATGATATGGACGTCCTGTATGTTTTCCATAAATTCAGGGTACTGACTCTTTAGACCTCGAGCATGCAATTCAGTGATCTTGTTGAAATCCAGATTCCAATGGTATTTGTCATTGAAGCTCATGGCTCGACGATACAAAACTCGAAGGTTATGAGCTCCACCCACATTACTGGGGAGCCAACCATCGTTCAAGGCGGCGAGTAAAGTGCGAGTGTGTTCAGCAATGCTGTAAACTCCCTGCAAAGGAAGGACGGTGCTGCGTAGAGTATCTACATCCACCCCCACTTTATTTGCCACTTCACTCCAAGCTTCGCTCATGTTCTCGACTTCATCTGCATTCAGATAACCTGAATACGGGACGAACTTCTTTATGATATCCTGATCTTGCTTGACACCGGTCTGCGTGTATACATGCTTTAAGACTTCAGGAAATGTAGCGTCGTACTGCGTACTGACTCCTTGACTGAACCAGGCATTCCGCTCCTGGCCCATACCCATATCCAAGACTTTTAGTTTTAGATCTCGGTAACCTTTTGAGTCCAAGGTTGTTTGCTCGTACAACATGTACACTTGATTGCCCAATTCGACTCCTCGGCTGAAGAATTCCATGCAACAGCCAAAGTTTCCGCCGCCTGCCCAGGCATCCTCGTGAAAGGTAAGCTCGTCGTTGGGCAGGCCCAAACCCTTCTTCAACCAAGTGTGAATATCTCGAAAAACTTGGTTTTGATCCCATTTTTCTGGCGGGACGAACATGTGCTGACCAATCATAACAAAACCTGTGTTGTGGCTGCCAGTGATTCCCACATTATCAATGTCATTGAAGCGAAGACAGAACTGAGGAATGGTCAAGGGATTTGCTGGGGGTTGAATCTCACCGGAAATGACATACGGCTGGAAGGCGGCGATCGAGGCGTTTGTGAATTCCATAGTAGGATGCCACCTTGAAACGACTGGATAACGCCTTACTGGAGTATAGCCCAGCTTTTCGAACATCTTCGAGAACTCTTTCCAAACTTCAGTGTAGGACAAAGCCTTCTTACAAGGACTGTTGCCAATAAAACGGAAACCTCCACTGCAGGATGGGTCGCCGCACCTCTTTGCGTCTGGATTCGTATTCCAAAATGGCTTCGTACACTTTTCACAGGTGTTCCTTATGAAACCCTCCTCTTTGAGGACTTGAGTCGCGTAGTACTTCTCCGGATTCTTCCAGAAGATAGGTAGGAACTTCTTCTTAATCTCCTTATCTGAGAGCATATCGACGATACAACAAGTTTAGGTATATAAGGATTTTGCTCTATTTGCACCCTAAGATTCAGCTTTGTTCAGCTGAACACGAGTAGTTCAACGATAATATCTCTTAGCTCTCCTTCACAGTACTCGGTTCCGAACATCAATGAGGTGGCCCATCTCGAGTCGAATTTGCCTTTTTCATATTTACATGTCAAGCTCTTTCCTTCCAGAAGACTCTTCATCTCCTGCGTCTCGCTCACGCTCAATGTGACTAGAGTTTTCGTGAAAATGCAATCGGTTGAAGAGGCATACTTGAAAACCCCTGCGTTTTCTGTGAGAGTCATCTGGAGATCTTTGCAGTCATTTGCCGCGGAGATGAAGCACTCTTTTGTTGTACAAGCAACTATGGGAGGAGCAACTGGAGAGGTTGGGGTAGATTCTGAAGGAGGAGCTGGTGTGGGCACTGGAGGAGCTTGGGATGAGTCACACCCAGCAATCAGTAGCAAGAATAGCAATACAGAGCCGACTATAATCAAGCTTCCACCATTGTGGTTTTTGATTTCCTTTTGACTTTTGTGCGCTTTCATATTCAACCCTTATCCTTTTTTTATGCCGGCCGCCTCATTCGCTAAAGCTGGTAAAGTGGGTAAGGCCTTTTTCCATCGATCGAACGCGTCTTTGGCTCGGGTTGTCCAGTACTTTATGGTCCACCATTTTTTATCTGCTGCTGCTTCCTTGGGAACGTTTACATCATTGATGAAACCTCCGTTCCAGTCATTTAGCTCGTCCATCTCAACTCGAAGTAGGGGACTTGAAGTGGGTGTTGGGAACTCTGAAAGATGCAGTTTGTTAGCCGCATCCTTCTTCAATGTCTCACGCGTACCTTGAAAAATGTTTTCATTACTAGCCGCCTTGTCAAAATACTTGAAGAATTCATCGTAATTCTTCTGTTTTTTTTTCAACTCTGCCATGTCCCAGTTCGCCCAAAAATTTTTCGGATCCTTTGCAAGGATGTCCTTGTAGCGGCTCTCCTTGTCAGCGGATGCTGCGCGCGCGGCGAGGATTTCTGCACGTTGATCGTCTGGTTCAGGACATCCCTTGCCGTCTGTTCTTAGTCCCCTTAATGTAGTAGAACCTGCGCATTGCATTTGAGCATCCTTGTAATCCCAGCGGTATTGCCCCATGAACCGAAGGCAATCGGGAGTGAATTTTAGATCAAATGCGCTTAATTTTGAAGTTCCTGCCTCATCTGGAATGGTTCTGCCCGGTATGCTAAGCGTGTTGCCTGCAAATGACCCCCTCATCTTGCCGTGAGCAAAGTCGCCCACATCTGCTGTTTCTTGATTGTGCTGAATCGATACTGCACGAGTGCTCGCTGTAGATGACCCTTCACATGCCGTCTCATCTTCCGTAACCTCTACCGCCCAATGAGTGACTCCTTTATGATTTTCCCACGTCCATTTAGACTGGGCAGCAACGGTTTGTAACAGCAAAAGACCTAAAACCAAACTTAATGAAAGAATGAAAATGTTTTTCATCATTATTAGCATTAACAGCGGAGTTCTACTTTTTAAACATTCTCTTATTTTGGGCTTAGCAGAAGTCGTCTTTGAAATTGCTCTTAACTTGTAGGCAATGAATCTGGAATACATTTCGGTGTGCGGGTTGCGCGCCGTGCGCTATCTTCATGGATGTTGCACCGTCGCTTGAAGTGACTGTTCAATGTGGTGATTGTTCAAAATTATTCAATCTTTCTTGGGCCTCCTTAGAAGAGAGACGGTTCCTAGTGCTCTTCGGTAGCGTAAGGCTAATACCACGCTTACTAGCGATAGGATAGTCATGAAAACAAATAACACAGGGAACCCAAATGAGCCTACAATCCATGAACCCAACCAGGCTGCTAAACCCATAATGAATGCGTTGATGCTGGCACTTAAGCCCCACTCAGAAGCTGCTTTTCCCTTATCCAGGTTTAATGAGTATAGCGTATTGTATGCTGGAGTGCCCAGTGCCTCTCCTGCTGCTAGGAAAATCTGAATTAAGTATACTTGAGCAATGTTCGTCACAAAGATATACCCAATCCATCCAATGGTACGCCCCAGGAATCCTAAAATCAAAAAATAATCTGCATATTTTATATGGTTCTCAAATTTGCTGACCACATATACCATACATCCCATACAGATGATATAAAACGCCCAAACTCCCCCCACATGATGAATGGAAGGATCTATTCCCTGAATGTATAAGGCATATAAAGGAGCGAAAAGATTCAATCCAAAAATAAAGAAAGAATTAGTCACTAATAGATCTTTAATTTGCGGATGCATCGCTCTTATTTTATTATAAACGAATATAAAACTTTCGCAAGTTTGAATTTATTATTCGTCCTGCCTCTTGTGCTTTGTTGCTTCGATGAGCTTCTGGAAGGTGGCATAGGTTTCCACACCGATCACTTTAAAGCCGGTTACGCTGTACCCCATCCCAGGTTTGCCGATGATGAATGATGGAGTAGCAGTGATGCCTGCACTATGCGCTTGCTTGTACGCTTCCTGAATGATGAAATCGGTTTCGTTGTTTTTTAAACACTGGGAAAACAAAGGCATGTCCAGCGATAAGCCTCCTGCATAGTTTTCTAGATCTGAAACCGTCAAATTCTGCTGATGCTCGAACAAGATGTCGTGATACTCCCAGAATTTGTTCTGTAGCTTAGCACACTCTGAGGCTACGGCTGCTTTGTAACTATGCGGATGAATCTGCTTTAAAGGAAGGTTCATGAAAAACCACAACACCTCCCCTGTGTCGATGTAGTCTTTTTTTATTAAGGGAAAGACTTGATTCTCAAACAAGCCGCAATAGGGGCACTCGAAGTCGCTCAACTCCACGATGATGATCGGAGCCTTCTTGCTACCTATACTGGCCTCTGATCGGAGGATGATCTGAGATGGGGGGAATTGCTCCTCTAACGTCGTGTTTCCTTTTGAAAGCCCAAACCAATGTGTGGAAAGACCCACGATCACTAGGATAAACAAGGCTAGAAAACCCAAGGCGAGGGTGTTCTCCCACTTCTCATCCTTTGTATACTTGTTTGAAGACTGGAAATGCTTCTTGGATATAGGTTCTACAGGCACTTCTGATTTAGATTCGGAAGATTTTTTTGTCATTTTTACTAGAAGCTGAATAGGGTTTTAAAAAGTTATGCTCTTAAGTGAAGTGAGGTTTCAGGCCAGAACAAAACAGGATTAAATTCAACCCCTTTTACATAAAGAGGAGTAAAGTATACAGCTGTATCTGCCCTTACAGGGATGCCATTTCTTTCAAAATTTTCTGAATCAAGCGAATCTTCATTCGTTAAAATCTTATCTGCATCTCTATCAAGCAGATCAAGCTTTCTCTCTAGTTGAACTTTGACTTTTTTCCCATCTATTTCTTTAACTTTTCCAATAAAAATTTCTTCTGGATAGATGTACGGCTCGAAAAGCCCTATTTGCTGACGTACAATAGATAATTGGTCGTTCCCAGAAGCCAATGTAAAAAATCTAGCTAGAAGTCCATTATACCCTTTACTTAACAGTTCAATTACATAGCCAGGAACTCTCTCCCGATCTCTTAATAATCTAGTTACCTCTTCTTCAGGAAGAGTGGTTAATCGTTTATTCCCACTCTTAATTTCTAACCCTCTCGTTCCAGGAGTTAACACACAATCCATCTCTTTCGAGTGGAAGCCAATTAAACCTTCTGTCATAAGATCTCTGCTGGGTATATGATACGTTCCTGTCAGGCTTTCTAAAACGCCGGCTGCCATTTAAAAAGTGAATGATACTCTTCTTTTAAAGGTTGACCTTAAATTGCTTAGAATCCTTTGCGGCTATCCAAGCCACCCCATCCTGAGCCTGAGCAGAGGAGGGAGATTGCTCCGAGAAACAAACCAAAATCTCTCACGGCGAGATCGCCATAACCTAAGCTCAATAGGATGCCCAAGAGCAGGCAAGCGGTGAGCATGGCTGCTAGACGCGTCCAGAGACCTATTAATAGTAGAAGACCCAAGATGATTTCAATCACGCCATTGAGGTACATGAAGGTATCTGCGGAGAGATGCGACCAACCTAAAATCCACTTGGGCACTAAGGTAGACCACACCCCTGGATTGAGTAGGGCATCGATGCCGAACCAGAGCAAAACCAATCCTAAGCCTAGACGAACAACAAAAGGAGCGTATTTAGTGTAGTGATCCCAATTCATTTTTTTATCTACCCATTCTGTCTATAAAAAGATTCCCATCAAAGGGTGTTGGTTAATCTTTGGCTGGTAATGGTGGGCTGGTAAGTATCGGCTGTTTTACCGCTTTTTCGAGTAAATCCTTCCAGAGGTCGCTTTCGGCTATTTTTGCTCTTTGTGCAGGGGTCATTTTTAGCTCTTGGTGTTTTCGGACGAAATTATAGTAAGTCCTAAATTTGTTGGTGTATTGTTTTTGGTTTCCTTTAAAGCCTCGTATGGTTTTGTCTCGTTGTCGGAAGCTTTCGTGATATCGTTCGATTACGTTGTTGTTGCTGTCGTGCTGTCTTAATGAAACGTAGCGGTAGTGGGGTTTAGGGTTTTTGTAGGTGGCGAATTCTTTGCGAACAGCCTTCTCATACGAAAATGCGCCATCAGTTACGACGGTTCCTGCTTTCTTGCCTGCCATAGCTTTGGCGATTTGGAAGGTCTTTCGAGCGTCCTCGTAGGTTCGGGTGGGGCTTTGGTTGCTGGCAAGTAAAAACCTTGTTTCGTTATCGAGCACATTCTAAATATACTCTTCTTGTCCTTTGACTTTGATGAATTGCTCGTCAGCGTTCCATAAGTCGCTGACTTCTGGTTTGTGTTGCTCGACGTATTGGTTGATTTTAGCCATGTAGTTGTTCACCCAGTTGATAATCGTAACGTGGGTTACTTTGAGGCCGAAGAGTTGTTTCATGCTGTCCGCTATTCCTCGGTAGCTTACACCTTTCATATAAAGGTCAATAGAGGTTATTACAGCTTCCGTGTTGCCTTTGATCTTATGGACAGGACTTAATACAAAACGTTTATTGCAGTCTTGACAGAGCCAGCGTTGCTTCTTTCCTAAGATGGTCTTGCGTGTGCCATCTTTCTTTAATTTGGTGCTTTCGCAGTAAGGGCATGGCTTAGTCACGTTGATGGTATGCTTGATTTCTTGAGCCTTGAACTTTAAGGCAAGATAGGTTTTTAGGAGAAGGATATGTTTGCATAGGTGCTTGTATTGGGTGTTGTCGGGACACTCGCAAGTGTACCATCCGTTCTTTATGCTGACTTTGTACTTCTTAGCCTTGTCACTTTGAGAAGGAATGAGATACTCGTTGAAACCGTTTTTAACGGGTTCTAAGCCTTGTTTTAGCATCTCTAGGCTCTTGGCTTTGCGGGGTTGATATTCTTGGGGTTGCATTTGAGATCACCTTTTTAGGTATTATATTTAAGTATATACTATTTACTATATAAATATTGTTGTTCTACAGCATACAATTAAGATATTTTTAATAATATATAAAAATTAACATATTGTTTATTATATTATATATTTTACATCATAATAGTTTTTATATATAAGCGATACTTATTTATACGAGATGGCGCAGAACAATGATATGCTGAAGGAAGGGATCGGCAAATCAGTTCTCATCATAGGTCACAAGTGCTACAGATGTGGCTACGCATGGCGACCGCACGACTTAGACAATCCGCCTCGAGTATGCCCTAAATGCAAGTCGCCCTACTGGGACAGGCCATTAAGCCGGAAATCCTCCGGAAAAACCAAGCAAAGAAATAAAAATACTTTATTAAAAACAGGTCGAAATTAAGGAATAATCCCATGCAACTAATTCAAAAAGCGTCGGAACAAAAACTTAGAGGAGGCTTCTACACGCCAGAACCAATAGTAGATTTCATACTAAAATGGGCATTCAACGGAAGCACCCAATACGACATCTTAGAACCAAGCTGTGGAGATGGCGTATTTTTAGAACAGATCAAAAACGGTCATTTCAAATATAACTCTCTAATTGCAGTCGAATACGATGAAATAGAAGCTGACAAAGCAGACAAAATAGGCTTATCAAATAAATCAATTCTCAACGAAGACTTCTACACTTACTGCAATACTACAAAAGACAAGTTCGATCTAGTTATTGGCAACCCGCCCTACATCCGCTACCAATACTTCGATAAACAACAAAGAGCAGAAGCTGAAAAAATATTCGCAAAAGCAAGCCTAAAATACTCAAAATTAACAAACGCATGGGTTCCCTTCGTCGTCGGATCAAGCTTATTATTAAAAGAAACTGGAAAAATAGGATTTGTCCTCCCAGCAGAAATACTCCAAGTATCATACGCCAAACAACTACGCAACTTCTTAGCACACTTCTACAACAAAATAAGCATAGTCTCATTCAAAAAACTCGTCTTCCTACACATACAGCAAGAAGTTATCTTACTATTATGCGAAAAAAATAATACAGACTCACATTTAATAGAACACCTAGAGTTAGAAGATGCTCAACAACTCGAAAGCTTAGACGTTACAAGGCTTAAAAGCCCAAAGAAAAAAATAGACTTCAAATCAAACAAATGGACATTCTACTTTCTAGAACAAGAAGAAATAAACTTTATCGAAAAACTACTAAACGAACAAACCGTACAACCGCTCAGGCATTATGCGAGAGTAGAAGTAGGCATGACTACAGGCTCTAACCGCTTCTTTACAGTACCAGTATCGAGCGTCAAAGAATACCAGTTACAAAAATATGCAAAACCAATGGTAGGCAGAAGCGTACAAGTACCAAGCATAATATTCACAAATGAAGACTGGAAGAAGAACAGTGAAAAAGGAGTAAGAGCACACTTCCTAAAATTCTCGTCTAAGAAAGAACTCCAAAACAACAAGAAAGCCTTAGAATACATAAAACAAGGAGAAAAAGAAGGAATACATGAATGGTATAAATGCAGTATTCGAGATGAATGGCAAATAATGCCCTCAGCATGGATATCAGACGCTCTTTTCATAAGGAGGAACAACCTATATCCCAAACTCGTAATTAACCAAGCCAGAGCTTATACTACAGACACAATGCACAGAGTAACACTTAACAAAAACATTAATCTCTTAACAAATAAAAAAATCGATCTCAAAGCGTTTACAGCCAGCTACTACAATTCCCTATCTTTAGCCTTCTCAGAAATATGCGGAAGAAGTCATGGCGGTGGGGCACTTGAATTAATGCCTAATGAAGTTGAAAGCATCCTCTTGCCATACAGAGAAGAAAACGCAAAGATTCTAGACAAAATAGACGAAATGATAAGACAAAACAAAAATATAGACGACATACTAAAATTCACAGATGAAATAATACTAAAAAAAGGCTATGGATTCTCAGAAGCGCAGATTAAGCTTGCGAACGGAATATGGAAAAAGCTTCTCAGACGAAGACTTAATAGAAACTAAAGTTAAACAATCTCAATAAAGAAAGGCTCATCATCTCCTTGTTGAGGAGCATAAAGATAGAAGTCTTTTCCGACGAGATTCTTTTTTTTAATTATCGCAGCGAGATCGCCCCATCGAAGAGAAGTGGTAAAATTTCCCTGACCAGCTTCTCCGCTTGGTTTATTCTGAACTTCAAGATCATGCTCCCCCAAATCTTCTCTGATAAGCCGTATTCTGAAAGAGACTGTGGTTGCATCCACAATCGGTTTTTTCTTTACAACCGTCCACAATTTATCACCAAAAACATCATATCTGAAATAAGTGGTTTGGTTTATGACTTTATTATTGACCTTGAAACCTGCTTGCGTAAATCTAAGTTCTCCTGTAACATGAGTCTTCTTAGAGCCTTCTCGCATAACATCTGATTTCTTCAATTTAGGTTTCTTCCAGAGAAGCTGTCCCTTTCTCCTCCACAAATCGCCTCTCTCAGGAGATAAGGTTATGGCTTTCTCTTCTTCTCTTGTTACTGGCGGTCGAGGAGGACTTTTCTGTATCTTTATTGACGGGAAAAGTTGTTTAATCTCACTCAATGAGCCGTGCTGTGCGACTCTTTGTTCCTCTTGCTCTTTTTCGTAGATTTTTCGACGTTCTTTCTCGTTGGGAATAATTTTGGTTGCTGATAATTTGTTGATAATGTTTTGTGTTAGCAGTTGCACATTTGTATCTGTCCCATTAAGCAAGTCTGAAAAATACTCTTTTATCTGCTTAATAAGAAGACTGCCTTCTTCGTCAGGTTGTTTAATATCTACAACGATGCTTGCTTCGACATTATTGAACAGTCCTCTCTCAGTTAGATTAGAAGAGCCAATAATGACTTTACTTTCTTTTTCACCCTCAAAAAGGTATATTTTTGGATGAAAAATTATCTTTGTAACGGTAAAATAGATGTAAGTGTTGATGTCGAGTGTAAGAAGCTCCTCTAGTGATTCTTTTGAAGTTCCTTTCTGGTCTATCCCCACAAAGACCTTCCAGCCCGTTATATGTGCTTTCGATTCTTCTATGCGTTCACGCAATAAACGAACCCCAGAAACACTAGCAAAGGCAGCTAAAGCCGTAAAACTATGAAACGCTGGATTCTGAAAGCTCTCTTTAAGCATACTGCCTACAGAAATACCCTCCTCCTGAAGCCCTTGCCCTAAAAAACTAACCTGCATTCCCTAAAAGAATCACTATTTCCTTATAAAACCAGCCGTTGTTTTACCAGCCGACACTTACCACCCTAAGACTTACCAACACCCCATCAAAGCAAATTATATAAAGCCAGGTTCTAAAGAGAAACCATGGGCATTTTCCACGCGTACGACATTCGAGGCGTTTACCCCAAGGAATTGAATGAGAAAGTAGCTTATTTGATCGGACGAGCGCTAGTCGTTTACCTTAAACAACATGAATACGTTGTGGGCATGGATGCTCGAATGAGCTCTCCCGCTCTGACTCGGGCCCTTGTTAAAGGCATTATTGAGCAAGGCGGTGATGTGGTGTTGATTGGACGTTGTACCACCCCCGAGTATAATTGGGTCTGCGCGCATTACCTTTACAAGGCCGGCGTTATGGTGACTGCCAGTCACAACCCTAAAGAGTACAATGGCTTTAAAGTGAATGCAGCCCACGCCACTCCGATTGGGTATGACAATGGCCTGAACAAGGTCGAGAAACTCGTTGCAAAAGGCAAGTTTCCTAAATCTCCTCGCTTTGGCAAGACCCGCATCCATGACCATACGACGGATTACGTTCACTACTTGAAAAAACTCATTCCCCACCCTATTCATCATCTAAGCGTTGTCGTGGATGAAAGCAATGGAACTGAAGGAAGGGTTGCAAGGCACCTCTTTCACGAATTGGGAATTACGCTTCACTCCCTGAATTACACCCCTCTTGGCACTTTTCCTCACCACAGCCCCAATCCCCTGGATCCAAAAAGTCAACGACAGATTGAACATGAAGTCATGCGAAGAAAGGCTGATTTAGGCATTCTTTTTGACGCGGATGCTGACCGCGTACTATTCATTGATGAAAACGGTCATCCGGTATCACCTAATCACATCATGGCCTTTCTGGCTTATCATTATGCCCATCCAGGAGAAGTCGTTGTTTACGACACCACCACCAGCCAAGTTGTGCCTGACCAAATCAAGATCAAAGAAGCCAAAGGCATCCAAAGCCCGGTCGGAAGAAGCCATGTCTTGCACCACATGAAAAAATACAAAGCGCTTCTAGGCGGTGAGAGTTCAGGACACTACTTTTTCAGAGAAGTGTACGGTACTGACAGTGGCATCCTTGCAGCGCTCAAAGTCATGGAAATCCTTTCTAGAACCAACAAACCCCTTTCTTATTTACTTGAGCGATTCAAAAAATACGCGAAGAGCGGCGACATTAACATCCCCTTGCACACTGAATCGGAAAAACAACGGGTGATGAAGAAAATCGAACGCACCTACAAGAAAGGTGCGAAGCTGAACAAGAAAGACGGCCTTACATTCCAATATAAAGATTGGTGGTTTAATATCCGCGCGAGCAATACCGAGCCTTTATTACGGTTGAACATTGAAGCCAACCACTGGGCAGAAATGGAACATAAAAAAGAAGAGATACTGAGGGTTATTCATTCCTGAGAGTGATTTTGAACAACAACTTTCTGCATGTACAACCTTCTCCCATTTGAAAGACGGCTAAGGTGTTTATGGTGAATTGCAGATGGAGCTTTTTATTAGGGAAACCCCAACCTTTCAAACTGATGTGGGGGTTATAGTTTTTGCCACAACGCATTTTCATGTACTGATTTACATTTTGGATTGTTTTTTGACTTACCTTCTTCCCTTTCTCTTTGAAGAACATTTCAGAAGTTGCGTTGTAAAAAAATAAAGAAGCTACCGCTTTACTCACTCTCTTTTGCAGCACCCCAAATTCTTGCGTTTTTTTAACCTTTAAACAACCCTTGTTATCTGGACTTCCTTGCTCTTGACTGTTAAAATGCGTCTTCTCGACAATCACGGTTTTTATCGGCTTGATGTGAAGGCTTTTCAACCTTTTCTTTATTTCAGCTAAGCTCTTTTCTTCTATACATCCAACGGCTAAACAAATGTGTGGAACGACCTTTTTTCCGAGCGGAAGGCTCATTCGACCCTCTTTCTTGGCCTCTTGATTGAGCTTTATGCATAGATTCATGATCTTAGGAGGGGGAAGCAGAACGACAGCGATGGCTAATCCAGCTTGAACTTTCATAGGACTATTCAAAAGAATAAATCTTTATATACTCTTTGCTCCTCTTATCCAGTATGAGATCAGAAGCATCAGCTTGGATTCAGCAAGCTAAAGAAGACTATGAGACTGCTCGGTTTAACCAAAACGGCGGAAAACATAAAATAGCTGCCTTTCTTTGCCAACAAGCTGCAGAGAAGGCCCTTAAAGCTTACTTGATCGAGAAAGAAGGACAACTTCACAAAATTCACGACCTCGTTGCATTGGGCAAAGTCTCTGGGATTTCTTCCCCACTCATCGAGCGACTCAGCGAGTTAACACTTGCCTATGTTTATACCCGCTATCCTGATGTCAGACCGGAAATGGACTTAAAAGATAAAATTCCCCAATTTCTAGAAACCGCTCAGGAGGTGTTGACATGGACGGAAAAACAACTATCCAAGAAGAATTAGCCTCTTTCAAACATAAACTTGTGAAAGACATGCCTCTTAAAAAAATGATCCTTTTCGGAAGCAGAGCTCAAGGAAAAACTGGAAGAGACACGGACGTAGACTTAATCATTGTAAGCGAGGCTTTTAGTGATTTGGATTTTTTCCAGCGAGGGGTTAAAATGTATCGTTACTGGGATCTTAGTTACCCAGTGGACTTTCTATGCTATACCCCTATTGAATTTGACCAGCTCAAACAACGCCTCTCCATCGTTCACGAAGCAGTTCGAGAAGGCATAGAGATTTAAAACGCATACGAAATTATGCATTTTCAAAGAATCCCTTTTTCATCTACGGAACCATTCTGGAATTTCTCTTAATACGTCTCTTAAGAGCTCTTGAGCCATTTCTAACCAACGCTGATTGAGCCGCTCTACATCCTCATAAAAAGGTGCTCCTGGCGGATTTTCATGAATATTATCTAAATACTCTAGAATCCGTCGATAACGATCTATGTTTGCCTCTGTCCAATGCTTTGTGCCCTCCAATTCTTTCATCCCGCTTTTTAACCACTCCTTCTTTTTAGCCATGTCCTTTGTTTCATGCAATGCATTGTTCAAAAAAGCAACTGCCAATGACACATTATTCATGCTCTTTACTGCTCTTATTTGAACTTATTAACCTTTCCGCAAGCTTTATAAAGGACTTCGGCATCCACAGAGAGACGAGAAAGAAAACCGAAGGAGGCATACAAAAACTTCGTTTTTGAGCTTCGGTCTCGAAAACGAAACCAAAGCTTCATCCTTCTGTGTCTATGTGAGACCAATGCCCAAACTCAAACTATTACCCAGCCTACGAGAAAAGAAACGATACCTGGCTTATCAGGTTCTTAGCCCTCAACCTTTAAGTAAAGACTTCTCCAATCACTTGTTCAGACACACTCAACGCGTTCTCGGATTGTTTGATAGCGCCCAAACCGGGCTGCAAAACGTCCAGTATGACGCTCAAAAACAGAAAGGCGTGCTCCGCATAGGCCACAAGTATGTGGACAAAGTACGCACCGCTTTGATTTTATTGCAATCCTATGACAGCAAAGAAGTGCTCTGCCGTACCCTTACGGTGAGTGGCATGCTTGGAAAAGCAAAGGAGAAGGCAACTTAGGAGGTAACTAAATATGGCGGATATGCAACCTATCTTACAAAAATCCTTCGGATTTTTGAACTCGGAAGTAAAACTTCCTCGTAACAAAAATCTTCGGATTTTTGAAAATGGCCTGCGAGGTGAACGATAATGGCAGACATGCAGCCCATTCAGCACCAAATGATGGGATATGATCGTGCGATCACTATGTTCAGCCCAGACGGGCGACTTTTACAAGTCGAATACGCCAAGAAAACCGTGCGACTTGGCAACACTGCTATCGGAATGGTCCTTAAAGACGCTGTTCTTCTCGTTACCGATAAACGCATTATAGACAAACTTGCCATTCCTGACGCGATCGAAAAAATCTTCCAAGTGGATGATCACATCATGGCGACCCCTGCAGGTATCATGAGCGATGCCCGCGTCCTCATCGAGCGAGCTCAAGTCCGAGCCCAACAAAATCGCGTTACGTTCGATAGTCCTATTGATGTATTGAGCATTATTAAAGACATCTGCAGTCTCAAACAATATTGCACTCAAAGCGGTGGACTCAGACCTTTCGGCGTTAGCATCCTTATTGCTGGTGTAGATGAAGATGGAAGCCTCAAACTCTATGAGACAGATCCCTTTGGAAACTACACTCAATACCTCGCCACCGTCATTGGAGAAAGCGACATTGAAATCCAAGAACTCCTCCACAAGGAATACAAAGAAGACATGAGCGTCGAAGATGGTCTCAAGTTGGCCATCAAAGCCCTCAAAAAAGTACTGCAAAACTTCTCCCTAGAACGCATTGACGCGGCCTACATCGAGAAGAAAGATCGGCTCATGCAAAAAATAAGCAAAGATCGACTCCTCAAACTAGCCAAATAAGGTGAATACATGACGACTGGCTCTACCCGGATGACCTTTGACCGCGAACGCGTCCACTTCAACCTAGCCCGCCTTAAAACACACGGAGCGATCTTTGAAATTGTTGTAGATCCTGACAAAGCTGTCGAGCATAAACAAGGAAAAGACGTGGCCATTGGTGAAGTGCTTCGCGCTGAAAAGATCTTTTCCGATGCCAAGAAAGGCCTAGCTGCCAGCGAAGAACAAATGCAAGCCATCTTTGAAACCAAAGACCCGGTGGTGATTGCAGAAAAAATCCTTAAAGAAGGCGAACTTCAACTCACTTCTGAATACCGAGAAAAAGTACGTGAGACTAAGCGTAAAAAAATCATTGAAATCATCCATCGAAATGGAGTCGATCCAAGAACTCAAGCTCCTCATCCTGTACAACGCATTGAAAACGCTTTTGAAGAAGCTAAGGTTCATATCGATGAATATAAACGTGCTGAGGACCAAGTTCATGAAATCCTTCGCAAATTACAACCTATTTTGCCCATCCGCTTTGAAATCAAAGACTTGGAGATCCACATCCCCACAGCCTACGCACCCAAAATGTATGGAACGGTCTCCGGCTATGGCGTCATCAAAAAAGATGAATGGCAGAATGACGGGAGCTGGCTTTGCGTGGTTGAGATCCCTGCTGGCCTTCAAACCGAACTCATGGATGAGCTTAACAATAAAACGCACGGGAACGTGCAAATCAAAGTAATTGGTACAAGATAAAACAAATACAAAATATGGTGAAAAAATGACAGGACTATTGGTACAAGATAAAAACGTTGTTGTGCCTGGCGAGATTATCGCTGAAGGCATGGATTACTTACCCAGCTATGGCACGTACAGACAGCAAGACAAAATCAGAGCCAGTCAACTTGGTCTTTTAACGGTTGACGGCAAAGTGCTCAAAATCATCCCCTTAGCTGGACGATACCTACCCCGACGCAATGACGTCGTCATCGGAAAAATTATTGACATCCTGATTTCTGGATGGAGATTGGAACTCAACAGCCCCTACACAGCTGTCTTGAACCTTAAAGATGCCTCTTTTGACTACATTGCCAAAGGGGCTGATCTTAGCAAGTATTTCAATCTTGAAGAATATGTTATCACTAAAATTGTGAATGTGACCAGCCAAAACATGATTGACGTCAGCTGCAAAGGACCCGGATTACGAAAGCTGCGTGGTGGACGCGTTATTAGAGTTAGCCCCTGCAAAGTTCCAAGAATCATCGGAAAAAGAGGCAGCATGGTCAGCATGATCAAACGGGCAACGGGCTGCCAGATCACAGTCGGTCAAAATGGAATTGTCTGGATCAACGGCGAGCCGGATAAAGAAATCATCGTTGTTGAAGCGGTCAATAAGATCCAACAAGAAGCCCACATTCAAGGATTGACTGAAAGAATCCAGAAATTCCTGGAAGCAAAGACTGGAATGAAAATAGAAATCATCGAAGACCACACTGAAGGTGGAAGTGACTACCGGCCTGAAGGTGGATCGGATTACCGACCTGAAGGCGCAGCTGAATATCACTCGGAGGAATCCCCATGAGCAGTTACACCAAACGATTTGACGGACGAAAGTTCGATGAACTAAGACCCATTGAAGCCAAAGCTGGCGTCATCAAAAAAGCAGATGGCAGTGCCTATTTTCGCATTGGAAAAACAACTGCTTATGCTGCAGTCTATGGACCTAGGGAATTGTACCCTAAATTCTTACAAGACCCCAAACAAGGCTTGTTGCGATGCAATTACAACATGATGCCCTTCTCGGGAGCCGGAGAACGCGTACGTCCTGGACCCAGTAGGCGAAGCAAGGAAATCTCTCTCATCACTGAACGGGCGTTGAGACCTGTTTTGGACCTGAAAGACTTTCCCAATGCAGTTGTAGATGTTTTTGTTGAACTCACTGAGACCGACGCTGGAAGCCGATGTGCCGGCATCTGCGCTGCAAGCATTGCCTTAGCTGATGCAGGGATCCTTATGAAAGACCTTGTCGTCGCGTTCAGTGTTGGAAAAGTAGGAGACCAAGTCGTTGTAGACTTGGATGGAGACGAAGAACATTTCGAAAGTAACAGCTCGGTAGACATTCCGATCGGTTTAATCCCAAGCACTGGCGAAATAACCTTGCTTCAAGCGGACGGGCGCATTAGTCCTGAAGACATACGCAAGTGCATCAAGATGGCTCAAGAAAGAGCGCCTGCTGTATCTGAAATCCTGCGAAAAGCCCTCAAAGAAAAATATGCAACGGAGTGAAAACATGACCAATCACCAACTAAGAGAACACATTTGCAATGCCCTCACCAAGGGCTTCCGCCTTGACGGAAGAAAGATGGATGAATTTAGACCCCTGACGATCAAAACTGATTGTATACGCACTGCAGAAGGCAGCGCTTGGGTACGGTGCGGAGAAACCGAACTTCTTGTCGGCATAAAATTAGCCTTAGAGAAACCCTTTCCAGATACGCCTGATGAAGGCGTTCTCATGGTCGGAGCTGAACTATTGCCCCTGGCAAACCCTGCGTTTGAATCTGGACCTCCTGGCATTGAATCCATTGAGACGGCGAGAGTCATTGACCGAGGCATTCGAGAAAGCCACGCCATTGACACCCACCAACTCTGCGTTGAAAAAGGAGTGAAAGTCTGGACGGTCAGCGTAGACATCTGCCCTTTGAATCATGATGGAAATCTCATTGACCTCGGTGGAATGGCTGCTATTGCCGCGCTCAAGAACGCCAAGTTCCCTATGGTTAAAGATGGAGTCATTGATTACCAAGAGCACCAAGATAAGAAACTGCCCATCGTTGAAACCCCCATCCCTGTTACGGTCATCAAAATCGGCGATAACTTACTTGTCGACCCCACTGAAGATGAAGAAAGTGTCTTGGATGCCCGACTTACCATGGCTTTCCTAGAAAACGGCAACATCTGCGCCATGCAGAAAGGAGGAGATGAACCCATCACGTCTGAAGAGTTTGAAAAGATGCTCGAACTAGGCAGCCGAATCAGCAAAGAACTACGCCAAAAAATAAGGTGAACCATGAACTATGAACTAACCATTGAACCCGGTCGATATACGAAATATGAAAAAGCCCGAATGATTGGCAGCCGAGCCTTGCAAATTGCCATGGGCGCCCCTGCCTTGGTTAAGTTGACTAAAAAACAGCTTGAAGAAATCAAGTTCAACCCTGTCGAGATCGCCAAGCTGGAATTCGAACAAGGCGTCATACCCATTGACGTGAAAAGAAAGTTGCCACACGAACGGATTTAATCTTTCTTCTTTTTATTCACTTATTGTTTTAATCCGGATGCTGGTTTTAGCTCCATCGATGTAAATTCAAGAAACTCTTCACTTCATCGATCAAAGCTTCGCAATCCGATTGGCATTCACCTTCTGCGCGGTTGACCTGACTTTTGATGATGAACTTATCCATCAAGACCCTGAAGAAGAACAAGAACGGGGTCTCATTCCAACGATTGTGAGCATCTGTGATTAACGTCGCGGTAAACTTGATCATCAATTTACCTTTCCATAACTTACGTTTCACCCCATTTAAGTCGACATCCACTTCTTTTAGCTGGCTAAATACCATCGTGGTTTTAATCTCTGATTTGGTGTAATCATCATAACGCTTAAATGGAGCCAGCTTAACCTCCATTTGCTTGCCCTCCTCAAAGATCTGCTCAAAATTAAAAGCCTCCACTAAGTTATAATGGTGCTCCTTAAACCAATGATACACAATTGAGCACAACTTCCGAGCGTCCATCAGACCCTCATACTTCACTTCTTTCCCATCAATTAATATATTGCGCTGTACCATGTTTTCAACCGAATGCTGACTCTCCTGAATCCATGTTTAAAAACTTTTTCACCATCACCTGAACCTTCCCGATGATGATCATCTGATTGTCCTCATGCATAAATTCCAACTCGCGCCACAAAGCCACTTTCTTCAAAAACGTATCCATGGCCTTGTACAAACCGCCTCCCTTGGGAATCTTATTCTTTGGATCTACAATGATCCCTCCTTTTAGCTTCACTTCCAACCGGCCCCAATCCATTTTTTTTACTTGGTCGCCTTCCTTGACTTCTATGGTCTTCATGTCCCACACATGAATGGCGAATTCGGCAATGTAATCTACGTATTCAGTGACTTCCAACCTACCTATTAATTCGATCTCCACTTCCCGACCATCTCCCCCAGCCTTTTCCTTGTGTTTTTTCTCTACCGGACGATAATTACGGTCCCTTAGCCAAGAAAACAATAGATTATACAAGCCAATGAAGTCAAATGTACCTCGGTACTTAACCATCATTGGAGGAGTGGACGTAGATTCTTCCATACCCTATCTTTAAGAAGGACGGTATATAAAGGTTATCCCTTTAGTGCCGACCATTACCAAGATTGGACTTTGAGGTACTTTTGCTTCATGATCAGTCTATAATCACTATCGGCTGACAGCAAAACATCACAACCTGTATTTTTGGCTGTGGCTGCTACAAATGCATCCAATAGGGAGAGCTTATAAGACAAGGAGACCTTGGCTGCTTCATTTGCAATTTCTTTGCTTGGGTAAATCATTTTTACTTTTTCAACTCTCTCTATATCATTAAAAAATTCATTAATCTTTAATTGTGAAATTCCTTCCATCATCATTTTCTTCGTCATCTCTGCAAAGGCGATTAATGGAATTAGGATCCAGTCCTTCCCCTCATCGGCTCTACGTACAAGATCCCTTGCTTTCTGGTCATTGGCGAAAATTTTCATTAAAAACCACGTATCTGTACAAAAACGCATTTTATCTGTGCTCCTTTTTTCGATCCTCTAGCATTTCTTCCCATGCCTTGTCCCAATCGATCGGTGGCAAACTATCGATGAACTCGAACAGATGGTCAACGGGTCTCTTTTCCACTGATTTTTTGATTAGCAGCTCTCCTTCTGATACGAGTGTTAGTATAAATGTATCTTTCTCCTTGAGTTTATATACATCTCGAATCTTTTTAGGGACTGTAAGTTGGCCTTTTTTACCCAATTTTACTTTATATATCTTTAACCTGGGCGGATCCTTTTTTTTGGATAGGGTTACCTGTTCCATGTTCAAGGGTAATACAGATGCATTTATATAAATTTCGGAAAATAGTGAAAAATCGGAAATTTCGAAAAAATCGGAAATTTTATGAATTTTTCGGAAAAAGATCGTTTTTAAGGCCTAATAATGAGCTTTAGCAACAATGGAAACTCCTTATACGGCTGCTTGTAGGTGTCAGAACCGAAATGACCCTGCCCCTTGCAAATGATTAACCTGCCCCCTAAGTGTTCCTGTAGCTTTCGTCCCGCCTTGTCATCGCAACCCCAAGGATCGTTATCTGAATTGATGAAAACAAATTCATTGGCATGTTGTTGGATCTTGTCCCAATCGTAAGAAGCTTGCAAAATGGGTTCTTTGTCGATGGTTTTCAAAGACTCTGAAAACCCAGCCACTAAGATGGCTTGCTTGACTTTTAATTGGATGTTCTCTAAAATGCTCAGAATAAACGGTCAACCGGCTGAATGGCCGATCAGAATTGTTTCTTCTGAAAACGTCCCATTTTCCATGACAAAAGGTAACCACTTTTTGATGTCAGGCTTATCTGAATCTGGTAAGGATGGGATCCAAACCTGATAACCTTCTTTTTCTAATTCGTTCTTCAACCAGGGAAGCCAATACGAATTCGGAGAACAACCTGTGCCGTGGAAGATCAAGGCGTTCTTCATTTAGAGAAAGGAGTGGGGGACCTATTTTAATCTTATGGTATCCAGATTTCTAGGCGCCACGGTCTCGATGCGGAACATCTTATGGATGCTGCTGCTCAAGTCCAGGCACTTGCTGCTCTCCCCATGCACGACCAAGACCTTTTTCGGTTTTGGATTGCAATTCCGGATGAAATTCATCAATTCCCGACGATCTGCGTGAGCACTAACAGCGATCTTTCCGACTTCCATATTTAACGGGATGGTCTCCACTTTTTGCCCTAACTGAAAGTTTAACTCCCGCGCCCCATTCATGATCTTCCTGCCTAACGTGCCTTCTCCCTGATAACAGCTGAACAACAAACTGTTCTTCGGATTTTCAGCTAGGTGCTTTAGGTACTCCACAGAAGGGCCTCCGTGCAACATGCCTGAAGTGGCTAAAATAATACAAGGGTTTCCATCCTCAATGATCTCCTTGCGCTCCTTTTGACTACCGACCCGTTTGATGTTATCTGCCAAGAAAGGATTGTTGTCATAATGGAAGATCTGTTGGCGGACGCCGCTGTTGAGGAACTCCGGGTATGCGGTGTGAATGGCTGTGATGTCCCACACCATTCCATCAATATAAACTGGGAATTTTTCCATCTTCCCCTCTCGGATTAGGCGCTCAATCAGCACCACAATTTCCTGCCCTCTTCCACTGCCTAACGTGGGGATTAAGACTTTCCCCCCTCGTTTGATGGTGTTGGTGATGAGCTCCACCACCATGCGGTCTTGTTCCATCGCTGGGGGCATTACATCATCTTTGGCCCCGTACGTGGCTTCCACCATCAAGGTTTCCAGACGAGGGAACACGGTTGCCGTTGGGGTGAGCAAGTTTGTACGGCCATACTTGATGTCTCCACTATAAATAAAGTTGTGCAAGCCATTCCCAATATGGATGTGAACCATGGCGCTCCCTAGAATGTGACCTGCGTTGTAGAAGGTGATGCGAATGTCTGGGGTGATGTCCGTCACTTCTTCATAATCCAAGCAAATCGTGTGCTTTACCATCTCTTTGATGTCTTCGCTTGTGTAGATGGGGTCTTTTCCTTCTGCATGCTGAATCTTTACACAGTCCAATTGCAATAAAGCCATGATGTCCCTAGTCGGGGCTGTACAGTACGTAGGGCCTCGGAAGCCGAACTTGTACATGTAAGGGACCAACGCTGAGTGATCAATATGTGCGTGACTAATGATGATGGCATCCAACTCCTTAATATTGAATTCAGGCGCCTCCAAATAAGGATACGGATTTTCCTCGCTTGAAACATCAATTCCACAATCCAACAAGATTCGGGATTCTGGCGTTTGGAGTAAGAAGCAAGATCGGCCTACTTGGCGGCCCGCTCCTAAACACGTAACGCGAACCCACTCCTCTTTCTTTTGACGAAGCCAGCCGTTGTAAATACGCTGCCCTGTCTTGTGCAAGAATTTTCGCCGATAATCGGAGTTCTGATACAAAACCGAACGGATGTTTTCCACAATCTTCGATCGGATCGGAGGAGTGCGGCGAATGATGGGCACCCACATCGTGTCGGCCTTTATTTTTTGAAGGTTTTCTCCCTGCTTGCCAATTGCCAGTCCGGGCTTGTCTACTTCAAGGATTACGATGCTACGCTGAGGATCGAAAATGATGTTATCCACACTCACTTCGCTGCCCATGATCTCGCGGATTTTTGCCTCTGCTTTTTCCTGATCCAAGCATACGCTGGGGTCAGGGCGAAGCTCAATTCGCTTCTTGATGATGTTCACAATGCTCTTGATCAAGCCACTTTCCTCTAAGAAAAAAGACTTGTCCTTCGTGTATAAGACGATGTTCGCGCCTTCAAACACGGCGTCTGAGATTTTATTCTCAGGCAGGTTCTTAAGAATTTCTTTAATGATTTCTGTCATATTTATTAACCTATGATGTTGATTCAGAAAATTATACTAACTTTTCTGCCACTAATTTTTCTGTGACGACTCGTATCCCATTTTTGTCCACAGCCCATATTTCAAGCCCATTCCCGGACCCGGTATCTCGCTGTAAAGAGGCATTTACTGAGCGCGTTGCGAGGTCTATTGCCTCCTTCTCGTCCATGCCTTTCTTATAATTGCTTTCCAATACACCGTAAACAAAGACGCTGCCGGAGCCACTTGAAACGTAATCATCAATCTCAGTCACGGAACCGTCCGGAAAAATGTCATACATGTGCAAACCTGACTCATCAAAACCAGCCAACAGGAAATGTGTTACGCCTGGGATGACACTGAAACTTCGAATGTTTGAGTAAACATAATTTGAAAGTAAATTAGCAGCCTCTTTTACAGTTGCACGGCGACTGATCCGGACTTCCTTTAGCTTCAATTCGGCCCGGATCATCTTGATTAAGACTTGAACATCCGAGACGCTGCCGGCAATGGTGACCGCAATGTTAGCCGCTAGCTTATGAAGCTTTTGCGCCCGCTTCTGGACAATCATGTCCCCTGCTGTCGCCCGCTTATCTGTAGCTAGAACTATTACGTCTTTACATACCAAACCAAGGGTTGTGGTTCCTGTCTTCAACACTTCACTCATTCATTCACCAATATTGTTAAGAAACTTACCTTTAAAGAACTCAAACTCCTTTAAATAGGTTTCGATTCTTTTGCTTAACTTAGAAGCACTATTGCACGAGCACAAAGACTTCTCCGGTTAGGTTATGATGAGGAGCGCCTGAGTCATTGCGAGCGAACTCCACCACCATGGCTACTCGGGCTTTTTCGTTTCGAGATACTGGATTGATCGTTGTGACGTACAACTCCTGCACATCCCGCTTTGAGATGAGAAGGGGGATAGGGGGCTCCTGACTTAGCGTCATGTCCACTCCCGTTATGTCAAAGATCTGGATGTCCCGCCCGAAATCATTCCTTAAACGCACTTTGATGTCTGCCCCAGAAGCTGTTTTTACCACTTTGTACTCTTCACACACCAGCTGAGCGCCGAAGTCGCAAGAATTAGGCAATAAGTTTGTAGGGCTTAAGAACCCGAAATAGACCAATACAGAGACCCCGATGATCACCACCAAGATGCCCCAACCATAAGTGAGCAAGTACTCTAAAATCACCTGACCTCTTTTTCTCATACACTCTTAGATCTTATTTTCTTTATAAAATTAGTGCTGTTCAGATAAAAAAGGAAGAAAAAAAGAAAAAAAGTAAGGGTTTAACTTACCAGGGCGTTTACATCCATAGTAAAGTTGCGATCGAAACCGCCACCTTTAGGCTGATAAACTCCATTTACAACAACCTTTTGCTTGTCTCCTGGGGCTGCTGTGATGACGGCATCACAAGATGCATCGTCGCAAGTGACTGTGACGATTTGATCCGAAGCCCAATTGAGGACTCCCGTGTCATCACAAGCGCAACTTGCGGTAGATGTACTCATACCGAATGATCCTGCAGTAAGCTGGAGTGTATCTCCTTTAGCATTCTGAATTTTGAACAGACCTGATGTAGGCGTTAACTTGTAGTCTGCGCACCCGAAACCGGGAGTTGCAGAGCACCGTTCAGGTGTTAACCGGCTTGGATTGAATACGCCGAAATACACAAGGGCCGCGATCATCACTAAGATGATCAATATGGCCCAACCATACGTCATTAGAAATTCCAACGCGGATTGTCCTTTTTTGTTCATTTTACACCACCTTTTATTTTTTTTTAACGAATCGTGCCGAATAGTTCTGTCTCGAACTCTTTTTTGAATGTACCTCTATTGGGTTTATACTCTAGCTTAAAGCTTATCTTAGCCTTATCTCCAGAGATGTCACCGAATATGCTCGTACCTGTGCAATCAATCATTTCAGAGCCATCCTGACCCCAACTAGTGTTTAATACAGTACATACGGGAGGGTTAACAAAATTAATTGAGCTTACACCTAGCATTGCTACGTTATTCAGGCCGACACCCTTGTGGTTGATTAGGCGAACCTGAATTCTAGAATTGGTGACATCCCATTCATTGCACTCAAACCCAATCTCAGCCGCGCACCGCTCCGGTGTTAACTTAGTTGGGTTGAACACACCAAAATAAACCAAAGCACCAATCATGATGAAAATGATTAAGATGGCCCAGCCATAGGTCATTAAAAATTCAAGGGCAGCTTGACCTTTACGCTTTCTAAACAATCTTCTCACCTCTAACTAGATGTTGTGTACAATTCTCCTTGAATGGGAGTATCATATGAGCCACCCAACTTCTTGTACGTCATGTACACTTGAACCTTGATTTTTTCGTTACCTGGAACGCCCCCTGGTGTTAAAGCACAAGTGGCCTCTTGGATCTTACCTGCCCCTAAAGAGAAAGGTTGACCTGCCGGCACGCAGGTCCCGAATTCGGTCGAATTTAATGTAGCTGTAAAATCAGCCGCGAACCCTAAATTGTTCTTAAACTTGAATGCTACCGTAGCAGGAGACTTGATCTGAAATTCCTCACAACTGACTTCCGGGCTGAAGGTGCATCTAGATGGCAATAAGCGGTTTGGACTCAAAACCCCGAAATAGGTTAAGGCTGCAATCGCCACTAACATGATTAAGATGGCCCAACCATAGGTCATCAAGAATTCTAGTGCGCTTTGCGCCCTCGAATTCTTGAGCATCGGAATCTTACGATTCCTCAACATAAGAAACTCAAGGGCTGATTGACCACGTTGCTTCATTATCCTTTTCTCGCTTTTAAACCTATATAAAACTTTCGCTCTCATTCCCTGATTTGATTCCATCTTACTTGGTTTCCATCCAGCTCTAATTGGACTGCGTGAGCTTCTGCTACCGCCCCAGGGTTTAACCACAATTGACTTGACCAATTCCCTTCCTCTATTTTTTCTGCTCCATTTTCCCCCTGAGGGCCTCCTTCGTGGATGTGTCCGAATACAGCCAACGCAACCTTGTTTTCGATCAAAGCTGTTCTTAGCGCTTCACTTCCTATATGTCCAACCCCTGGAACGACATCCACGCCATTCTCGATGGAGGATTTTGGAGGGCCATGCGTGATTACTAGAAAAGGATCCCTGTCTTTAAACTTGGAAAACCTTTCTGGGAGGCTCTGGATTTCGACTTCAGACAAGAAAAAACCATCCTTAGGCAAGAATTGGTAGGGGCCTTGTTCTCTTAAATAATAGCCTGGAAGGCTCACTATATTTATACCCTTCAAATCCACCAGACGAAAGTGCGCTAGGTCCCACAACCCTCTTCTTTCTTTCTTAAAGGCCTCTTCGTAAACCCCCTGTTCTTCATGGTTTCCTGGAATTACCCACAGGGGAATGCCTGCCTCTTCTAGATGATCTAAGACCTGGGCTAACTCTTCACC
>DATDWO010000048.1:0-4702 GCA_035289665.1 Candidatus Nanoarchaeia archaeon | reverse complement strand
ATTTCTCAATGAATCGATGTCATAATCCCACTTGCGCATCCATGACAGGATAAAATGTCTGCTCGGCCGAATCTTATACCCTGCCATATCCATAACTTTACCACTACATATTGTATAGTTATTGTTATATATAAAGTTTATTATTTTTTCACAAAAATCTAAGGAAAAAAGAGGGGATTTATTTAGGGCGAAGAACGAACTCGATAATCTGGTATTTCTGCCTTCACGCGCGCCACTAAATCGTATAATTCTCTTAGCTCTGCTATAGCTCCAGGAGCCATAGTTGTTGCAACTTTTTCCAACTGACTTGGGTTACACTCTTCTAACCTAGGAGGAAATTCTTCTTTACCTCCCACGCTCCGAGCTCTTGTGCGTTCACTCTCCATCCCATTATTAATCCGTATCCCCCGCAACCAATCTCCATCTGGATAAAGATCAACTTGACTAATCGTTGCTTTCTTGTTGATTTTTAGTTTTAAACAAGGGCCGGAACCGCCTCCAGTCCTAGAATAAACGTAGTTCTCTGACTCTATCTGTGTCATAAGGAGGAAAGGAACTTGCAGATATTCTTAAACCTTACTCCTAGAAAAGTTTCCCCTGCGTTAGATCCTGCCAAACCCCTGTACTCAAGATCAGGCAAAGCAACATAACCCCCCACGCCACCTGCAGCCAAGGCAGTAAGGCACCAGGCCCCAAGACGGCGAGACCTAACAAAGCAGCGCCTGAATAGAAGCCTTTTGGCATAAACGCTACCGCCACTTCACGTTCTCTGGGGGATAGATTCATTCTGTGCACTGTCAAGAAACGCGCCAAGAGCAAAGCAGCAAACAATATTAAACAGGCACCTAAGAAACGGCCTGAAAAAGAGATTTTTAATACCATCCCAGACAGTACTAGAACCAAGACTTCCAACGCTCCACTGAACGAGCGCGTAAACTCCTGCAGCTCAGTCCGCCCTTTTACAAAGCCATGGCCAAACAATATACCTAAGGTTGCAACGGCCAAAACACCTGAACCACTCAAGATCTCAGCCAAAATAAAAGAACCCAATACACACACCCAAAGCAAAATCGGTGAAAAAGGCAAAGCCAATCCCTCTCGCAACCATTTTAAAAAAATAATTCCTACTAATAAACCAACCCCTAACCCCACCATCATATCATGAATGAACGGATGCAAGGGAACCACAAATCCAGCCAACCAAACCGGCACCATTGTTCGCTCCAAAAAGCCAAGCAAAACAAACGACCCCACCAGAGACAAAGCCGACAAACTCAAAGCCTCCTCACTTAAGAAACGACCCACCCCTTTAGGAACATTACGTGAGAAATCAGAACCTAACAACAAGCAAACCAACAAGAGCACGAATCCCAATGCCTTAAACGAAAAGGTGAAATGGGCGAGCACAGCCCAAGCAAAGAAACCCACCAATAAAAGAGCCCAAACAAACGAACCCCTCCAGCGACTCACATCCAACCGTGAACACACATCAAATACTGCCAATGAAACGGTGAGAATCGCCAACAAAAACCAAACACTACTGGGCAACGTCAAATCAGCCCAAGAACCCAACAAAGCACCTAATATCCACAAGAACAACGCCGGAGGCCAATGAATGTGATCTGCCCAACGTGCCAATAACAAGCCTAAAAACAAAGACAAAGCCAATACAAACAAGAACTGCACACACTCACCTCAAGCTTATTCCTCTTTAGGGGATATATTAATGTTTCGCACGTTTCCATAGGAAGCCTTGGGGGCCTATATCCGTCGAGCTATAGATTCTGGGACGAAAGCATTTATAAACCCCTTGGCATTCCTCCTTTTAAATACCTTATAAACAGATCAACGTGATCCCATGAAACTACCTACGATTTCGGCAGCCCCCCTTGGTAGCTTTGCCAAAAAACTCATCGGAAGCTTCGGCAGTAGGTCCACTCCTAAAAAAACCCCTTCTAAACCTACTCCAAAAAAACACGTTCCTAAAGTCAAAAAGAGCGCTCCTAAACCTGCGAAAAAGACCCCCAAACCCCAAAAAATATCCAAACCCACCCCTAAAAAAGTTAGACCGGCTCCTAAATCTACTTCGAAACTAGCTCTCCGAGAACCCCGCACAGAAGCGATCACATCAACTGGTCAAGGCACAGACATCCAAATCGTTAACATTGTCGTTAGTTGCAACCTAGAACATGACATTCCCCTTGAAAAGATGGCTGCAACCTTATCCAATACTGAATACAACCCTGAACAATTCCCAGGCTTAGTTATTCGCATCAAAGACCCCAAGACCTCTGCTTTAATCTTTAGCTCAGGCAATGTGGTTTGCACCGGCGCACGAAGCATGCAAAAAGTTGAAGAGAGCATCAGCAAGATCATTGAAAGCCTAGAAAAAATAGGCATCAAAATCAAGATCAAACCCAAGATCAACATCCAAAACATGGTTGCATCTGGAAGTATCGGCATGGACTTGAACCTGAATGTTCTAGCCATGAAACTAGATAATACTGAATACGAACCCGAACAATTCCCCGGCCTGGTCTACAAGCTCATGGAAGCCAAAGCCACTTTCTTACTTTTCAGCAACGGAAAAGTTGTCTGCACCGGAACCAAGAGCGAAGAAGCAGTTCATAATGCTCTGCGCATGTTGGTTGATAACTTAAAAAAACTTAAATAGATTTATCCATCGCTGAGAAGGGGAAAAGATGGAAGCTTCTGAACAAATCGAACTGTTTCAAGAATTCTTTGAGCACATCTGTCTAGCCCCTCTCACTGAACAACTCCGGAAAGGAGAAAGCAATTTTAGCGTTGACTTCACTGAACTCAGCCAATTCAACCCAGAACTTGCTGAGCAGATTTTGGAAACCCCTGAAGACACCCTTAAAGCGGCTGAGATTGCCGTCGAGCGATTCAACATTGAAGACATTAAAAAAAATTTTCACATACGCTTCTTTAACCTACCCCCTAGCCAGTTTACCTTCATCCGAGACATCCGAAGCAAACACATCAATAAATTTGTCCAAATCCAAGGACTCGTCCGACAAAAAAGCGACGTACGCCCCCAAGTGACTTCTGCCAAATTTGAATGCCCCAGCTGTGGAAATGTCATCAATGTCCTGCAATTAGACACTCAATTCAAAGAACCCACTCAATGCTCCTGTGGAAGACGAGGCAAATTTCGGCAGATTGGAAAAGAACTCGTTGATGCACAAAAAATTGTCTTGGAAGAAGCACCTGAAGACCTTGAGGGAAGCGAACAGCCAAAACGCATCAATGTCTTCCTCAAAAATGATCTGGTAAGCCCCTTAAGCGAGAAAAAAACAAACCCAGGTACCAAAATCATCGCCACCGGAGTCATCAAAGAAACCCCAGTCATCAACCCAGGAGGCATCAAAAGCGTCCGGTATGACCTAAGCGTGGATGCCAACCACCTCCAACCCATGCAAGAAGACTTCCTCGAAATCGACATCAGCCTAGAAGAAGAAAAAGAAATCCTAGAAATCAGCAAAGACCCTGAAATATTTGAAAAACTGATTAGCAGCATCGCTCCCAGTGTTTATGGCCATGAACGCGTAAAAGAAGCCCTCGTCTTGCAATTATTTGGAGGCGTCAAAAAGGTACGTAACAAAGGAGACATCACGCGAGGCGATACACATATATTATTGATTGGTGATCCTGGATCAGGAAAAAGTGTATTGTTACGAAGAATCAGCAGCATCGCCCCAAAAGCACGATATGTATCTGGAAAAGGTGCTTCTGGAGCGGGATTGACAGCTAGCGTTGTCAAAGACGAGTTCATGCGAGGTTGGGCCTTGGAAGCAGGTGCCATGGTCTTAGCGAATAAAGGACTCTGTGCCATTGACGAACTGGACAAGATGACTGAAGAAGACCGAAGTGCTATGCACGAATCTTTAGAACAACAGACCGTAACCATTACAAAAGCCAACATTCAAGCCACTTTACGAGCGGAGACAACCGTACTGGCAGCGGCAAATCCAAAATTCGGACGGTTCGACCCCTACGAGTTATTGGCTAAGCAGATTGATTTACCTAGCACCTTGATCAACCGATTCGATTTAATCTTTCCTGTCCGTGATTTACCTGACCTAAAAAAAGATGAAAAAATGGCTGAATTTGTACTGCGACTACATCAAGGTGACCAACTCCTAGAAGGAGAACTCAAACCAGACTTCATCAAAAAATACATTGCCTACGCCAAACAACACATCCGACCCAAACTCACTGAATCTGCCTTAAATGAGATCAAAGACTTCTACGTCAAAATGCGCAACACACTTGGAGAAGAACACGAAGGCATCAAAGCCATTCCGATCTCTGCACGACAATTGGAAGCTTTGGTGAGATTAAGCGAAGCCAGTGCTCGAGTGAGACTGAGTGAGAAGGTCATGAAAAAAGACGCACAACGCGCTATTGATCTTGTTCATTATTGTTTGAGTCAGATTGGTTTGGATCCAGAAACAGGCAAGATTGACATCGACCGAATCACGACTGGAATCACAGCCAGTCAACGCAGCCACATCGCGGTTGTCCGAGATATCATTAATGAACTGGAGAAAACACTTGGCAAAACCATCCCCTATGAAGATATTGTACGTGAATGTGAATTAAAAGGAGTCGATGAACGAAAAACAGAAGAAGTCATTGAAAAACTAAAAAGAGCTGGAGACCTATTCATGCCCAAACC
>DATDWO010000047.1:0-5502 GCA_035289665.1 Candidatus Nanoarchaeia archaeon | reverse complement strand
GCCACTTTGCAAAAAATATCTGGTGATTTGGATTTCTTAAAGGATCGTATCGCACGGATTGAGACAGAAGTAGAAGAGATTAACTTAGACTTGCACCGCAAGGTCAAGCCTGAATACGCAGATAAGCTCAAAGCCATTGACCAAGGAAAGTTCTTATCTGAGAAAGAATTTGAGAAAGAGCTAGCCGAATGACTTCTGAATGGAAATACGAGTACAGTGAAAGTCAATTCCGGCCGCCCACCTCTGGTGATCGTTTAAGGATATTTTTTAGAGTGCTCAACACCAGAGGCATGTAGGG
Organism: Candidatus Nanoarchaeia archaeon; assembly: GCA_035289665.1. GTDB lineage: Archaea > Nanobdellota > Nanobdellia > Woesearchaeales > SM23-78 > JBBSWA01. The sequence continues at coordinate 5,204 of DATDWO010000047.1, read as the reverse complement.
GGCGGCCGGGTTTAGAAAAATGTTAAGAGCTTTGCTTGACCTTCTGGTTGACCATATTTTTGTCGGTCTAAGTATTTTTCGTAGAAGTGCATATCTCCTGTTCTGCAGTCCGTGGCAGGATTCCAGAAACCGTGGCTTCGAAAGAGTCTGCTTCGAAGCCAGGGAAACATTTTGAAGATTCTGGGTGCTGTGAAACCTTTGAGCAGCTTCGCCACTTCTGTCTTGCTACGAATTCCTAAGTCGAGAATGGTGTGCACGTGGTTGCTGTCGAAGCTTTTCTTTCTCCACTGAATCTGGTAGTAATTCAGTGCTTCTGCGAGCACTGCATCCGTGAACTCACGGATAGCTTGCTTATCAAAAACATCGTGGCAATACTTGACTTTTATGGTCATCATAACCCATACTTCACCGACGGCAGAGCTGTATCTAGTTGGATTTGTTTTCATAAGAATCACCTCATCAATTAATTTTTCAAAAGAATATAGTTCACACTAAAACAAAAAATATTAAAAGAAGCAAGGATCATGATCCACTCGGCAGGTTGCCTTTGACCTTTCCAGCCCACAAAGTCTGGAGAGGTGCTTTTTTGATTTCGGTCCGCTTCTTAGCTAACCCAACAACCTTAGAATTTAAACCTTTTCACCACCGGTCATCGCTCGCCTTCGGCTCGCTCAAGACCGGTAGGAAAACTGATTTTAACCAAAAAGCTTAAGAAACTCAAAAAGAGGAATCTTCATCAATTTGAAATTGTCATGAAGAAACGAGATGACGTCAAAGCTAAGATAACTGTAAATGCAGACCATTTCAAGAATCTCAGCAACGAACTAAGCGAATTTAGAAGAGTCCATATTGACAAGCACTTTGTGCTGACCTTCAAAGTGGATAAGCAGAGTAAAACTGTCCGCTTCGAAGACTACGACCATCACGACAACATCTACGATTGAAAATGGGGGAGTTTCGGCTTGAACTGTATCTTCCCTCCGGAGGCTTTATACTTATTGACGAGAAAAACGAGGTTTTCTAAAAAGGGGCTTCGCACCTGTCAGGTAAATGAGAGTACCAAAATAGAAACCTATCAAAGGAGTAACATGGTTTTAAGCATCTTATCGACTTCTTCTAAGGTTTCCGCTTCGAGTTCTCCTACTTTCTTTTTGAGTCGTTTTTTGTCGATGGCTCGTATTTGGAAGATAAGGAGTACAGAAGCTATGCTTAGACCATTCTTTGTTGTAGATGGAACTTCAAGCGTGTGCGGGAAGCGTATGGCAAGTGGTGTGGAGGTGAAGGGAATGATTACGGCAGTAGTAGTTTGAGTGTCGGTTAGGATAAGTACAGGTCGGGTGCCGCTCTGTTCATGCCCATTCGTAGAAGGTAGTTCAACCAGCCAGACTTCGCCCTTTTTCATAGTGCTTTTTCAAAGTTAACCAAGGCTTCATCGCTGAGAGCGTCCCAAGCGTTCATCTCTTGTTTAAGATGAGCGTGTTGCTTAAGGCTTTCCAAGTAATGCTGGATGGCTTTTTCAATCAGCTTATTCTTTTCAGTGCCTAAGGCTTGGGCTGCTTTTTCGAGCTTATTCGAGGTTTCTTTGGAGAGTTCGACTTGCATGAAAGGGTTTAAGAGGGGGAAGTTTATAAAATTAACCGAATTTCTCATGCTTTATGGCAAATCGGCTAACAGAAGTAGTGGCAGAAATCGAAGCAGAGTATAGGATTAAACCTACATTCACTCATTTGTTACTGGGAAAATATCCTTTATGGGGGGAAGAAAAAATTGGTGAGTTAGAATCTCGTCCGATTACTTCTAAAGGTCTTGTTGAAACTCATATGTGTAGAGTTGAGCAGGAGATTCCTTATCATTCCCCATTTAATGCTAAAGAGATTACAGCCGATAAAAAACAAAGAATGAAATAAGGGGGTCTTTGCGCCCCCCTTATAATCCCCCTGGCCGCCGCGCTCACTCGTCAAGCCCTCTTGGCTCGGGCTTGCCGTATCTCGCGCGGCGATAAACAGCAAAAACATCCCTGAGATCGTTCAACTCGCCGTGCAGTCTGAACTTGTTAAGGCTTATTTCAGAAAAAGCCTTGGGGGCCTTTCACCGTCAGGTCTTCGCTACGCTCAAACCATGCCGTACTCCCGGCCCCCTAATAGGAGATGGGCTAAAAAAATACTTAGGGTTGGCACGTACATTGGCTTGGACCCGTCCACCGCGTGGGAATTCCTTAACAGGCAGCATGCCGCCTTTTGTGCTAGCGCCTGAGTTTAAAGCAGTAGTGGACCATGCTACGCTTGTAGATTATGGACTTTCATGTTTTATGGATTCACAGGGTAATGTACGTGGATTGGATGCCGATGCTTCAGTGGAAAAATACAGAGAACGTATCGACCAATACACAACCGCAGAGTTTTCGCTGGATGAAAACCGAATCTACATATTAGTATCCCAACTGAATGCGGACAATGCCGCACTGGCAGGAGTAGCCCCAATCCTTTTAGACCCCGCGCTGCAAAGAGCTCATCCAGAGGATACAAGAATTCTTGCAGAGCAGTATTATCCAATAGTTAAAAAAAGACTCGAAAGGAAGCAAGGGTTGAATCAGGACGCTCCCTCTTATGAGAAGTCCCCTCTTGACATTGTAAGAGAATTAATGGATAAACTCGAATCCATGTATGAACTAAAGTAGAGCAGTTCTTTTGCCGGCAGGATTGTCATATGATTTCACAGTTAAGTATAAATATAGATAACTGCGTAGCTTATGCTACTCTATTGTACGCAGCTATCTATATGTGAACTGCGCTAATCATGTTCTCTAAGTCGCGCAGTTCACTATATAAGAAAGGTATACTAAGTTCATTCTCAGTTGTTGGAAGGTGACGGTGGTGCCGTCATTAAAGAAGAGCCGGGGGGACTGAGAAATTAAAAAACAAACAGGTAAAACCATGAATCCCGGCATAACTCAACAATGTAACCATAAATGGGTTTTCTTAGAGAAAGATATTGCATCTAAACCTGATGCGGATGTCCTTAACTGGAGGGTTTTAATAGGATGGGAGTACTTCTTTTTCTGTGAGCATTGCCTCACAATGGAAAATAAAATAGTAAATACGTTTAGCGCCGACAGACGCATCCAATACGTTTTTGACCCTTTTCCAAGCAGAAAGAAAAAGAAAGCCAACTTATTCCAAATCGACATGAAAGATATCTTGACATCATTAGTGAAAAAGGTTATAGGAATATAGGGGGGGAATTTCGGCTTGAAGCCGGTAGCCCTCCGAACGGTCGATACCTATTTAAAGAACAACTCCTTCATAGGTAGTATGCCCGAAGCAATCAGTCCAGAAGTCGTTATGTCTGAATTAAAGTCTATTAAGGAAGAGTTGGATTTCATCAAAAAGCATATGGTGGATGTAGATAGCTTACTCATAGGAGATGAAGAGGCTCGCCTAGAAGAAAGTTTAAAAGAGTACAGAGAAGGCAAGGCTGTTTCTTTAGAAGAGTTCGAAAAGGGCAAGCAAGATGCTTAAAGTTCTATTAGGTGCTCCTTCAAGGAGATTTCTCAAGAAATGCGAAACAGAGCTTCATAAGCGACTGATGAGAAAGATAAGAGAACTGGCTGAGAACCCTTTCCCAAGCGACATGAAGCGGGTCGAAGGAAAGAAGGAGAAAGTGTTTCGCGTAAGAGTGGGTGATTACCGAGTCCAATATGTTGTTTTCTACGAGAAGAATGAAGTATTGATATCAGACATCGATAAACGTCCTCGAGCATACGATTAATTCCCCCTAAAACTCCTGCTTCAAACCGGTAGCCCTCCGGAGGCTTGTTTTCTTCCGTCGAGAAAAATCAATACTGAAAATAAGGGAGTTGCACCTGGATATAGAAATGTTTTTCCATCTTTTCTTCGACTTGAAGTCTGTAGCCCTCTTAAGTTTCCATGCGTATTGGAGAAAGATTTATATACCTGCAGTGAATAATCATTTACCGACGGTAGATAAAATGGTCAGCCTCACAAAAAACGAAGCAAGAACCCTCGCTTTTCTAGTCAGGAACTTCTCAAAAAACTGTAACATCAACCAATTGGCAAAGCTGCTTAAGATAAGTCCAGGAGGGATGTACAAGCTATTGAAAAAACTAAGCGCTCAAGGCTGGCTTGTCTCTAGGGAGGAAGGTAACAGCTCGTTCTACAACATTAACTATAATTCCCAAGAGGCATTGGACGTATGCAAGTTAGCCCTCAGCGAGCAAGAGCAAACATCCTATGTCAAGATATGGGTCAAAGACCTCGATGGGTTAAGGGACAAAACCGATCTTGCCATCCTTTTCGGATCTGTACTGCAAAAAGGGAGGGAAGCACAGGACATAGACTTATTGCTTGTGCTTGAAAAAAGAAATCTGGGAAAAGTGGAGCAATTTATCCAAAACCTGAACAAGGTAAAGCCAAAAAAGGTTCATGCTATCTACCAGACCAGAAAAGACTTCCTGAAAAATGTGGAAGAGCATGACCCTGCATTGCTTGAAGAGGTAAGAACTGGAATAATATTGTGGGGGAAAGACCTTGTTATAGAGGCCATCAAAAATGAGCAGGATAAACGACAGAGTTGAGTGGTGCCTGGAACAAGGCAAAAAAGGAGAAAAACACAAAGGTCTTCGTAATATCGCGCCAAATGTGAAGGAAGCAGAACGGCAGCTCCAGAAAGCAGTCTCAGATCTAGAAACCATGCAATACCTTTACGAAGGCAAGAGAACGGATTGGGTAGCTTCAGCAGCATTCTACGCTATGTATCATTCCCTACTGGCCGTATTGTACAAGCTCGGTTACGAGTCCAGAAACCAAGAATGCACCATAACATTCATCGAGAAACTAATCGAAGACAAGGCAATCAGTTTAGAGCAATTCCACATAGATCATATTCGCAGCCTGCAAGAAGGAGTACAAAGCGCAAAATCCATCCGGGAAGAAATGCAATACGGCACAAAAACATCCCTAGAAGATGCCCGTTGCCAACGCTTAATGGAACAAGCCAAGGAATTCGTGGACAGAATAAGAGAAGCACTAGAAGAAGTTAAATAATCCCCCTGTTTCTTCGGCTTGAAGCCAGGAGTCCTCCGAAATCTTTCCGGTTTTAAGGCGATACTTATTTAAACTCAACTTCTTTCATAGACGACATGAGCGAAGCCACTTTGCAAAAAATATCTGGTGATTTGGATTTCT
>DATDWO010000046.1:0-22370 GCA_035289665.1 Candidatus Nanoarchaeia archaeon | reverse complement strand
TTGATCCTTGCCAAGAACTATATCAATCAACTCGTCTTTGCTGAGTTCCTTAAGAGTTGTATCCATTGGGGTTGCTCCGCAACCACCACGCAACAAGTCTCTAAATCTTAATATCACTAGGCTATATTTTTTTCTGTTCTAGAAAATATAGGTTCAATTAGCTAAACAAATACAAATAATTTAATCCGTCCAGAAAAGAAAGCGCCTTCTTAAAGGCCTTAACCCTAACTGGTTTCTCAAGTGCAGGGTACAAATCACCTATAATATCTAAGAAAGGAGCAGTATCATATTCACAAGGACCACCCCCCATGGCCTCTCCAAAAGCTGAGTCAGGACCATGATCTCTTGCTCTAGCCATGAAGCTTCCAAGCTGTTCCACTGCTTGTTCTGGGTTCTGTGTTGCTAGTGCAATAAACTCATCAGCCACTGATCTGGAATGCTCGAACTGCATTCCCATCTGTCCAATCAGTTTTTCAATAACTCGTCTCTGGCGAACTTCATCCAACTGAATTACACAACCCATAACCCTTAGAAACTCGCCTTATTTTATAAACTAAACCCATTAAATCTTACAACTGAAAAAAAGAAATCTTACAACTGAAAAAAAGCTTAATGAACATATGGGAACTGTTTTCGTAAGAGTTCACAAACATTTGAAAACTCGCTTGTTTCAAGAGTTGCGTCTTGAGCTTGATTACCAAAAGGATCAACGGCAAAAGGGGTGTAACCTATAACGTTCTTCTCTGTCTTAACAACAACCTTGCTATACCCTAAAGCTGAATTGCACCTAACTTCGATAGGAATTCCAGATCCCTCAATAAAATAACTTGCTGTTAATGCAGTCGTACCAGCATTACTAGGTCTCCTAGAAAAGTCTATGTGATCACATTCCCCAACATTCAAGCGCTGACCTAAATGAGCCTCTAAGTCAGCAGTAGTTCGAATCCCCATTTCTTCTGTAACTCGAAGAAAGTTCCATACAGCCATATTAAGGCGCTCTGAGCTTATTTTCATACGAATCAGGAAACAAACCGCATTTAAAAATGTGTCAGAAGTGTGTGTAAAAACTCCCATCTAGGTATAAAGTCAACCATTTCTAAGACTTTTTACACAAACCCCTAAAAGGCGATTGCTGGAAGGGAAGGCTCCTCTATAAGCTCTGCACAGATGTCCTCGATGGAAGGAGTACTTTCTTGAATGACTGGACTGGGGTTGCTTTCAATCGGAAGAGTCCAATACAACGGGTAGATGTAAATCGAAGGATACTCTATCAACGGCTCTACTGGAGATTGCGCTAAGACATTTATGGATAACAACAAGAAAACCAGCCAGAAGCATTTCATAAGATTACGAACTTTCCACGCTTTTTAAGCTTTTCTTCGCAAACTTTATATGGCCTTGTAAAAAACTTGCCTTCATGGGTAAGAAAGAACTTGCTGGATGCGTCATCCTGAAAGAAAATAGCATCCTGCTCCTTCACCGCATCAGCAAAGACGAATACGAACTACCTGGCGGCAAAGTGGATGAAGGAGAAACCCCACAAGAAACGGCTGTGCGGGAACTCAAAGAAGAACTCCTGTGCGATGTAACAAAAATCCGCCGCTCGGAGCTATCCTCGCACTAAAGTGCGAGGCTTTACGCTCCTCGCCTTGGCAGGCGGATTTTTGGAACTTCCAAAAATTTCGTGCTAAAGCACGAGGCTTTAGACCACGAAATTTTTGTTAGTAAACATCCTTCGAAAGTTGGGAGTTAAGGAGTTTCATAACGCAGAACTTACTTGGACTTATCACTGGTTCCTTGCCAACCTTTCAGACGGACAAGAACCGAAACTCGGAGAACCGGATACGTTCAGCCATTGCAAGTACGTGCCTATAAATGAACTTGGACAACACAAACTATCTGCCAATATGCAGAACTTGAAAGAAGAAATCGAACAAGGACGCATCCACCTAAAAACATAAAAAGCCTGCTCTTTTCTGACTCCCATGCCCGAAGTAAGCATCATCACCATTGGCGGTGACGCCGGCTCTGGGAAGAGCACAGTAGCCTTGGCTCTTGCCTTGAAAACAGGGTTTACCCGACTCAACGCCGGATATATACAAAGGGACCGATGCAATGATTCTATGCATAATCCTAAAAAACTTGATTTACAACAGTGGCTTGCCCAATTAACCCCAAAACAAGACCAAGAAATTGAAGAAGACATGAAAGATACTGCACGGAAAAAAGACCGCCTCATCCTGGAAGGACGATTGGCTTTTTCCTGGGTTCCGCACGAAAAACAAGCCCTGAAAGTGTTCTTATCTGTAAATTCAGAGATTGGTGCCAAACGAGTATTTGATCAAAAAAAACAAAGCACCGTACGCGGTGAAGAAAAAAAATATCCTACCCTGGAAAAAGCCATGGAAGACATGGAGCAAAGAAAAAATGATGAAATTGAACGATTCCAACGCGTTTACGGCTTAAACCCCTGCGACTTGAAACAATATGACCTTGTGATTGACACGAGTTATCAAACGCCTGAAGAAGTGGTCCAACAGATTCTGGATGCTGCGAATTTAGATAAAGGAACACAGAAATCGTGAGATTTCTGGTGCAGAGGAATGGAACATTCCTCGCACGAGAAGTTAAAAACTTCTCTGTGCCAGAAATGCGCAGCATTTCTGTGAAGCACGATTTATGCAGGGCTCTGATCCAAGCCTATTTATAACCCTACTCTCTTCTTAGCACTATGCGCATCGGCATATTGTTTTCCGGTGGAAAAGACAGCACCTTTACCTTAGCTTATTACTTAGAACAAGCTTGGGATGTGGCCTGTTTGATTAGCTTGATTCCTAAGAATACAGAGAGTTGGATGTTCCAAGCACCGGACTTGGCAATTACAAAATTACAAGCCAAAGCTCTGGGCTTTCCCCTAATCACGCAAGAGACCCAAGGAGAAAAAGAAGAAGAACTCCTTGATCTGAAAAAAGCATTGCAACGAGCTAAGAAGGAGTATAAACTAGATGGGGTGGCCGTCGGGGCGCTTGCGAGCGACTATCAACAAGAACGCGTCAACCGCATCTGCCACGAACTCGACCTAAAATGCTATGCTCCTTTATGGCATAAAAACCAAGGCATGCTCTTGAAAGACCTTATCCAAAGCGGATTTGACATCCGCATGGTGAGCATTGCGGCGGAGGGATTGGATAAGAACTGGCTTGGGAAAAAACTTACTTTAGACGACTATGAAAAATTGACAGAACGCCACAAAGAGATAGGACTACATATAGGTGGCGAAGGTGGAGAGTATGAAACACTAGTCTTTGATGGGCCGATCTTCAAAGAACGCATTGAAGTGGTAAAGAGTCACGTTGAAATGGAGAATGAGTGTATTGGGAAGTTGGTGATTGAAAAAGCGAAACTACTCGGCAAAAAAAGATCATTTTCTTAATGACAAAAATTCATCTGGAGTAAGGATCTTTATTTTTTTATATCTTTGAAGCTTAAGAAGGTGATTATCTCTGCTAATAATGAAATCTGCTCTTCCGGCGATAGCCGCTTCTAGGAACTTATCGTCATCAGGGTCCTCTTTCACTACTTTTAACTTTTCTTCAGGTTGCACAAACAATGCCTTCTGAAGTAGCTTTATTATGGACTCCACGCGCTCTGGATTATAGGCTTTCTTATCTAAGATTTCATCACTCCGCACAATGCGATTGTATTCCTCAAAAATAGAATCAGAAAGGATAAGAACTATTTTCCCTTTATCAACCCATTCGAGAATACGATAAGATGCTCCTGTCCAGAATGTCCCTGAAAGAAGAACATTCGTATCCAATACAACGCGAATCATGCTCCTTTTCTGCGTACTCGGTGCACCAGTTTCGGCACATCTTCCTCCTTAATCTTCTTCGCTGCTCGACGTAGCGGCCTTGTGACTTCCTCCCATGAAAGATTCTCCACCCGCTTCATGAGTAAAGAATCTCCTGCCAAGAAAAAGAGCACTTTCTGACCTTCTTTTAAGTGCATCCTTTCCCGGATCTCAGCTGGAATCGCCACTTGTCCTCGTGCGCTTATTTTCCCAATTTCGACCATTTCTTCCATAATCTTGATAATAAGATTAATCTTATATTTAAAGTTTATGGATTTTGAGTCGCGGATCGTATCAAGATAAATATAGAACAGGCTTTCCGTTCTTAAACATACGAATCTCAAATTCTTTAAGAATGCTCTTATCGTCTGCAAAGGATATGGAACCTCCTATCCCAAGGTAATTCTTCAACGACAAGATTTTTGAGATGACACACTTTGGATCCAAACCACAAACACCTACGCCCCAATCGTACAGATTTAAAGCGTCGTAGCCGACATACACATAATAATTTGGATCGGATCCATATTTTGTCTTGAACTCTGTAATGAATTGCTGCACTTCTGGACTAAACGTATCTACCTTCGGATAAACATAGATCACTCCATCCGCAAACCCTCCTGCCGCATCCAAGAAAGCAGGATCTTCCAACTCGAACTGACCAAAAATAGGAAGCTCAGGATAGAGCTGTCTGAACTGCTTAACAATCCGAGCATTCTGGAAATTTAACGCGACAATATAAACACCCTCTGCACCGAACTGATCCAAAACTGGAAACGAGGGCAGGAACTCTGCATCGCCTCCTCTCCTTTGGAAAGCTTCAAGACCCTTGAAGGCTTTTTCACGAACACCATGCATAAGCAGCGTGTCAAAGACCGAGTCAAGTTTCGCATCATCATCAACCAAGACAGTAGAAGATACGGTCTGAAACGATCCAAACTATCCCTCTCTAAAGTACGCTATCTTAACCTTAAAACAAAAACAGAATTTGGAACCATCGGACCCTACTTCTTCTTGACTACCTATAACATAGAACCTTATGGACTGCTGATCAAGGACCCTACCTTTGCCAAAGACTACAAAGTCTTCTTTGAATACTTATGGAACCAAGCTAAACCCTAACCGTCCTTCTTTAATAAGTACCCAAACATGAGCAAAATAATACTCTGCATGAGTACCATGCCGAGGATGATCTCAAATCCCTTCAAGAATAAACCTTCTGGATAAAGCTGGATGAGTAAGGAAGTAGCTGGAAACGCATAATTTCCCATGGGAAAGAAAATCCAATGGAATACCATGAAAAAGGACGAGAAGAAAAAACTTCCGACAAAGGCCAAGGCTAATAAACCCATGCAGATCGAACCAGCATACTCCATGGCCTCTGCTAAAATCTTAAACTGTTTCTTTTTCAGCAACCACCCCACCCAAGCTAAAGAGAGGCCCAGGGCAAGGTAATATAGGACCTGAAGAACATCCAGTATGTGCTTTACGTCAATCAGGTGCGATTTTTCACTCTCACTCAACTGCTCCTCCAAGAATGGTGGAAGATTGTAATCGAAGCGATGGGTTGACAAGAAACTTAGAATTGCAGAGTGGAAACTGTGAACTGTTTCATTCCCCAACTTACCTAGCACTCCAGCCTCCTCAAAAGCCTTGTCATAAAAAGAATCCTTTGCATACATGGAAAATAAAGCTGTGAGCCAGACAAACACCACCAAAAAAATGACCAACCACCCACTCTTCCCTTTCATAACACCCCACTAGAGCTATATATTTATAAATTCAATCGTCTTGAAATCGTCCATGAAAAAGCTTTACCGCGGCAAGAACAAAATGCTCCTTGGTGTATGTAGCGGCATTGCAGAATACCTTAAAGTCGATCCAACCGTGATCCGCATTGCCTGGGTACTGTTGACCATTCTTACCGGAATTGTATTTGGCATTGTAGCGTACTTTATCTGCGCCATGATCATGCCGGAGAAGTAAATTTACTCTATTTCTATCGCCTTATTTTTATTTCCTGGATTATTTAGAAACGTCAAATCCAACGATACTTTCTTTGAAGAGACTAGATTCTCAATTTTAAAGTCGTTGAGAAGACTACGCTCTTTTACGAAGAGGATCTCAACACCTAAAACTTCTCCCTTCTTGTCCAAGTCTATGTTTGTATTCTCGCCCATTTCTTGAGTTTTGTCTACGGTGCCCTCTTTCAAATAAATATACATCGCATCCGCATCTGGATCATAGGTTATTCTCATTTTAGGAAGCGTATGGTAATAACTTTTATATAGTTTCTCCTTTCATAAATCACTTTTAGCTTGAAACCATTAAGTCTTTTTATTGCTGTATATTTTACTCCCCGACATCTTGTTTCGTCAGGATATTTTATAGTTTCTTCAACCCATAAAGTAGTTAATCTTCACTCGTTTATCCTCTTTAGAGCATGACTTGTGTAGACAATATGCATGCGTGAAAGTTTCTAGCTCAAGTTCATAAAGATTATCTAGCAATTTTCGAATATTTTTCGATTATTCCGATAATTATACGAGCAGAGCGAAAGTCTTATGCCATTAATGTCAATCTTTCGGTCTTAAATAGAATTCCAACCGTATTCCATCCGGATCATCGAACCAGATAAACTCTTTCTTACTATACGGACAGATTTTGATCCCACTATGTTTGATGTGGGCATTATTAAGAGTTTGCTCCCATTGTTTTAGCTCCTCCAATGTTCGAACGCCGAAGGCCAAGTGATTGAGGCCTATGTTTTCTTTGTCAAATGCTACGCAGTTCTCCTTTTCTTCGTATGGCAGGCCGAAAAATACTTTTGTATCTCCAATCTTCCAAGCCACTACTTCCTTCTCCTTCTGAATAGGAGTGCCTAGGAATGTAGAATAAAATATTGCAGTGCGTTCTACATCTTTAACCCAGACGACGATATGATCGATAAAATTTGGTTTCATTTTAACCCGTATATAATTTGCCGCTTGATTTCTGCTCTCGGTCCAGTTGACTATCTATCTTGTTGATTCTGGGACGGTTGTTCTCCGGATCCCGGCGCATGGTTATTTGGAGATCACCCAAGAACTGATTCATGCCCTCTGCGATCTTAAACGGGCCTTCTACGACACCTTCGATGGCTGGCCTTCCGTCGAAGACGAGAAGTTTATCGCTCAAGTAATCCACGAACAACAAGTCGTGATCGACTATGATAGCAGACTTCTCCCTGAATTCCAACAAGTCCCGAATGATTTTTGAGAGTTGCAGACGCTGCTCTACGTCAAGATACGCAGAGGGCTCGTCCAACAGATATACATCCGCTTCCTGGCCGAGGCACTTCGCAATCATGACACGCTGCAACTCTCCGCCGGAAAGCTCGTTCAGACGCTGCTCCTTGAGATCCTCGATCCTCAATGGCGTAATGAGTTGATTCTCATACTTGGAAAAAGCCTCTGCCAGGAACTCATGCACGACGGCATCCGAGGCGTCCAAGTACTGCGGCTTGTAACTGATGCGCAAACCCTCCATGTTCTGAAGAATGGGGATTTCTCCAGCGATGATCTTTACAAACGTTGTCTTACCGATCCCGTTCTCTCCCACAATCCCGACGATCTCTTTTGCATGCAGCTCACCCTTCTGTGATGAGAGCTTGAACGAACCTAAGGCATGTTCAAAAGAAGACCAACTCGCCAAAATGTCTCGGCTAGACCCTGAAGTCTCTGGACGGGTGAAGAACTTGATTGGATGATTCCTGAAACGAGTGTTTTCCTCTTTCAGGTACCCCTCCAAGTAACTGTTCATCCCCACCTTAGCTGCCTTGATGCCAGAAACGATACCGTACGCCCCTTCCTCTCCATACATCACATGGACTTGATCGGCGAGATAGTCTAAGATGATGATGTCGTGCTCGACGACGAGAACGGCCGTGTCGGGAGTGGCAAGGTTTCTTATGAACCGAGATATTTTGATACGCTGCTTGATGTCTAAGTAGGATGTAGGTTCGTCAAAGAAATAGACGTTCGCTTTCTTTAATGCCGTTGCGGCAATTGCGACGCGCTGCAACTCTCCGCCAGAAACTTGATCCACGTTGCGGTCCAAGATGATGTCCAAATCGAGTAGAGGGATGAGTTTTTCTAACTCCCCTTTTTCATCTACGGATTTGAGCAACTCAGAGACTTTTCCCTTAAACTGCTTCGGAATGACATCCACTTGCTGCGGCTTATAGGCCACTTTAATCTCGCCATTTTTTTTCTTCTCAAAAAAATTATGCCCTGCTGTTCCCTTGAAATAAGCGATGAGCTCCTCATCTGTTGCTTCTTTACCTTCCTTACCCATGTTCGGGCGCAGGAGACCGGCCAATATTTTTAGGGCGGTGCTCTTCCCAATACCGTTTCGGCCCATGATACCAGTCACTTTGCCAAACGTAGGCATTGGAAGATTAAATAAAGCAAACCCATTCGGAAGGTATCTATGAATCGGATCCTCATCCAACGCCTGAGGAAGATTGAGGAGTTGTAACGCATTGTAAGGGCACTTTTTCACATCGATGGAACAGGCTTCGATGACAAATTCTTCATTGACTTTTACCTTACCATCTGTGTCTTCTACGATACAAGGGTTTCCAGCCCTATTGCTAGGACAGACTCGGATACACAGGTAGCCTCCACAGCCTATAGGATTGCACCTTTCCTTCTTCACAATCATGATTCGCTTACGCATGCCCCCTCTAAAGCGAGCAGCTTTTTAAATACTACTGCCTTACCTATCTAAGGTGCACGGATTACAGAGTAAGGTTTGGATGCAAGATGACCACAGCGGTACTGGAAACTTTAGAATGTTCTAACGCAGATTTATTACACTTATCAGAGGGCATGCAGGTAGCTTTACAAGCCATCAGACCTGTGAATGCTGTAAACGGAGAAGTCCATGCTTATGAACTCCTTGTCCGACATGCCCAAGAACCCTCAACTTCTCGAATTTTATCTAAATTTCAACGATGTAATGCCATGCCTTTGCTTAACCAAGCTTTAGCCCAAACCGCTTACCAATGCAGCAACCAAGGAGCTTCAGCTCGTTCCGATAATGAAGAAGACCCTGCCACGAATATTCCTCCCCACACCGTCTATCAATTTAATATTCCCCCTCAAGGCCTGACTTCCAGAAGAAGACCGTTACATAGAAGTTTACCTCAACTCTTATTAGAACTCGAAAAAGATTCCCCTCACAAAGGATTGGTAGGCGTTGAAATAACTGAAGAACCTCGCCTTACCCAACCTCAACGAAGAATCCTTTTCCAACTTCATGAAGCCGGCATTCCCATCTTTCTCGATGATTGTTTAACCCCTTACCGCTCTACCACCTCCATCCGCAACAGCTTAGGATTCTTAAACGGCGTAAAAGTAGGATGGGAGATCATGCAACCCGCTTTAGGCAATCGAGACGGAATGTATAATAGACTTGCCCGCCAACGAGTACAAGAACTCGCTGGAGTGTGTGCCACCGCTGGAAAGCTCTTTATAGCGGAAGGAGTCAATTTTGATCGAGACCAATCCTTCTTAAGAGAATGGGGAATCAGCCACTACCAACATCGTAAAGAAACTGGTCGAATACGAATTTAATTCATGTATGGATAATTGCGTTAATCAAGATACTAGTGACGCAATTATTCATGAGAAATGACACTTTATCATACAATCGACATCATTTCTCATGTACAGTAATGGAAACTATTGGTATCTATTTATTTCCATTACTGATTACATCCCAATAATTTCGCCAAATTATATCATTCAATTAGCGAAATTATCGATAATAATACCTAGACTGGTGAACGGCCATGCCACCCATGTTAGTTAGGTTTGAGGAATTCTGACAAACACCGCAATCAAAGGAGCAAGAAGAACAGGACTCTCCGGATTCACATCTTCCGTTCCCACACACAGGAGGACAGATGCCGCAATCCTTTGAACATGAACTGCAAGTTTCTCCGCGGTCGCACCGGCCATTGCCACATTTTGAGCGAACTGCACTGCCTGCTAGATTCGTGCTGTTCGTAGAGTTTGTAGAATTGGAGGGACATAAACCACAGTCAGCTGTACAAGAAGAACATGACTCTCCCCACTCACATTTACTATTCCCACAAATCGGAGTGACACAGGCCCCACTGGAGCAACCATTCGGACAGACATACCCACCCGGTGCACAGTGTCGATTTGACCAGCTCGTCCCATCCCATGTCCCTGTGCAATACCAATCTCGCAATGTGGTACTGCTTTCACAATAATCGTAATGCTCTCCTTGCGCATCTAGACAACTGCTCGTCACAAACAAGCGGTTTGGGTCCTTCTCATCCTTGTCCTGACAGAAACTCGTGCTATTCGTCGAATTGGTAGGACATATTCCGCAATCTGCGGAACAAGAAGAGCAGGTCTCGTTTGTATCGCACTTACCATTCCCACAGTAAACAGGAGACGAACTTAGACAAGCCCCGCTTTGGCAGCCGTACGGACAGCTGAAAACCTTGTTCCCAAGCACGTAGCTGCCATCGCTCCAGAGTCGGCAGATCTGCTCGTTCACACTGCTCTCGCTTGAACAAGCATCAGTATAAGGATAACCATTATACGTGACGACGCCTTTTACATAGATGTTTTCTCCGTCAGAATCAACGCAGGTATTGCACGTCCCACAGTCTGCCGAGCAGGTTTTACATGTTTCATTTGACTCGCATTTTCCATTTCCACAGACAGGCGGGCAGGATCCACAGTCATTGGAGCACGTGCTGCACGTCTCGTTCCCCTCGCACTTGCCGTTTCCACAAATGAGTGGGCAGGGTCCGCAATCAACACTACAACTAGAGCAACTTTCAGAGAATTCGCAGATCCTATTCCCACAGAGAGGAGCGCAGGCACCACAATCCAACGAACACGAAGAACAAGACTCGTTGGCTTCACACTTACCATTTCCGCACAGCGGAGCACAAACACCACAATCAGACGAACAAGAAGAACACGACTCGCCTGATTCACATTGACTATTCCCACAAACGGGTGCGCAAGAGAATTCCGCATACTCACTCTGACCGTCCATTTTCGTATATGCATAATCCCCACATGAACTCTTCCAAGTCACTTGCTCACCCATTACCCCCCTTACTTCCACCCCACACGTATCAACCCCCTCACAAGAACCCTTACTTGAATAGCAAGATTGCTTTGTTGTAGAACCCTTAAAGATGCATTTCACCTGCTCGACCACTACATCTGGAGCCTCTCGATTATCTAACCTACCTGTGCATTCTCGATCTCCTCGTTTAGAACCATCTCTACATTTATATCCCTGAGTCCCAAAATCACAATACCCATCCTTATCATTATCCATCCGATCCGAACACTGCGACCTAACGGCTACTTCCCCAGTAATGGAACCACCTGGTGAATGCACCATGCCTGCAATAATCGCCATCGAAAGAATCATCACTAACATCACAATGCCTGGGTGGTGCACAATAGGACCTTTACTCATCACCTTACTTTAAAAATACCCCTATAAAAAGTTTTTCATTTAAGGCAGGCAGATCCCATTGGAACAAGTGCTGCTCTGACAGTCCACACCTATCCTACAGGTCCTGTTTGCTGCACAAGAACTACACTTAGTTCCGCCACAGTCCACATCAGTCTCGTCCCGATCCTTCATTCGGTTTGTACAATCGGCTGGAGGCATGGTTTGACACTTTTCGGCCGAGCAGTAATCGGACTGGCAATCGCTGTTTTCCTTACAATCCTTACCTAATATGCACTTAGGACATTTACCACCACAATCAGTATCGGACTCGTCCTGATTCAACACTTTATCCTTACAGCTTACACCAGCCCCACACTTCTTATCCACACACAGATTACTTGCACAATCAGCATTGGAAGAACAATATCTTCCGTTTACGCACTTTTTAGGACAAGAACCCCCACAATCAATGTCTGTCTCTGAACCATCCAATTTTCTATTTGAACAATCTCCTGAAGGCACCTGACACGACCCTTCTATACAAGAACCCTCTCCGCAATCTGTATCTGATAAACAGCTTCCCCCCAGACTGCACTTCCCACACTTAGAGCCGCCACAATCTGCGCCCGACTCATCCTGATTCTTCAACCCATCGGTGCAAGAAGCGACTGGAGGCGTATTGCAGATACCGCTCAAGCACGAAACACCATCACAATCCTTGTCTAAACTGCACTTCTTACCTTTAGTACAAGGACTGCATTTACCGCCACAATCCGTATCTGATTCGTCCTGATTCTTTATTTTATCCGTACAACTCTCTATGGCTTTACACAAACTCCCTATGCAGTTACTGCTCAAGCAATCCTTACTTGTTAAGCAACTCTTACCATTTTCACAAGGGCTACAAGGACCCCCACAATCCGTACTGGTCTCGTTCTGATTTTGAGCGCTATCTGAACAGTTTGCGGCTGGAACGGGAGGAGGAGTCTCACTTCCGCAACCCGCCAATACCAACACTAAGATGATTAAAGATAAAATTAAAAGGAGACTACGATTGGACATAAAGCGATGAAACCTTTTGCACTATATATAGTTTTTGAAATACAGATCGATTTTAGTAGACAACAACTTTAAAAACAACTATTGTTCCCTAATACCATGCGCATCCTAGGCATTCAAGCGAGTCACCATGCCGGAGATACCGGTGTTGCGTTGATTGAAGACGGCAAGGTCAAGTTTGCTGTCAATGAAGAACGCCTTACTCGGGTCAAGCTTGATGGACGATTTCCCACCCAAAGCATCGCCATGACGCTCAAAGAATGCGGACTTGACGTTGAGGATATCGACCACATCGCCTGGGCCGGGTTGCCTGTTCAACAATTCTTCCAACGAGGCTTGCAGTGCTTTGCCCAAGAATTCCCTGAAATGAACCTTCTTACTAAATTTGGAAGAGGCATTGGCTTTGCCAAAGGCGTTCCCCTTCTGAGCTACCGTATGTGGAAAGTACAGAAAAACTTGAAGAAATTAGGACTGGATAAGATTCCTATTAAATATGTAGACCATCACTATGCCCATGCAGCTTCTGCTTTTTTTACTTCAGGATGGAAAGAAGAGGACACTCTTGTTGTTACGATTGACGCCACGGGCGACTTTTTATGTTCTCGCGTTTGTGTGGTGGAAGATGGGAACTTAAGGAGTATTCATGAAGCACGAGACTACCACAGCCCAGCCTATCTATATGGCGAGACGACTGAATACTTAGGATTTATGAAGAACCGACATGAAGGAAAAGTTACAGGGTTAGCGGCGTATGGAAACAAAGATCCGAACAGTGAGAAACTGTACCAAGAGATCAAAGACTTGGTGACGGTGAAAGATGGCAGCTTGCACTCTCCTTTTGTACGGAGACTACGCTCAGTTTACAGTTATGGTACCATGATCAAAGAATTGAAAGAAGGACAATCTGCCTTGAAATACTATGGAAGCATTGCGTTGAAGAGCTTCACTTATGGCCTGATTCCTCGACGAGAATTTGGATTTTTCAAAGGAAAGACACGAGAGAACATTGCCTATGCCGTACAGAAACTCTCTGAGAAAGTGGCACGAGACTATGTTCGATATTGGGTGAAGAAGACTGGAAAGAAGAAAGTTGTGCTGGCTGGAGGATTCTTTGCCAACGTGCGCATCAACCAAGCCATCTATGAACTCCCTGAAGTAGACAGCGTGTTCATTCACCCCCACATGGGCGACGGCGGATTGGGACTGGGAGCAGCTTACTATTTATGGTCACAAATGGAACGAGCGCATGGACGCAAACCCAAAGCCGTGCAATTGAATGATGTTTACTTCGGCCCTGGATACGACGAAGAACAAGTTCAAAGCGCCCTCAAAAGCGAGGGCGTGCATGCTGAACGAATTAAGGATGTTGAGAAATATACGGCTGAACTTGTCGCTCAGAGAAAGATTGTTGGAAGAATGAATGGCCGCATGGAATACGGGCCACGGGCACTGGGAAACCGAAGCATTCTTGCGAGCCCAACCGATCACAGCATTAATGACTGGTTGAATAAAAGGCTACATAGAAGCGAGTTCATGCCGTTTGCGCCTAGCTGTTTAGTGGATGATGCTGGCAAGATTTTTGATGACTACAAAGATGCCGCCTATGCGGCTAAATTCATGACGATCACGTTTAACGTGAAGAAGGCTTGGCAGAATAAGATATCGGCGGTAAACCATGTGGACAATACCGCGCGACCGCAGGTTGTGGATTCGGAACAGAACCCTTCCTATTATAAGGTTTTGAAGGAGTACAAGAAATTGACTGGACTGCCGCTCTTTGTGAACACCTCATTCAATGCCCATGAGGAACCTATTATTTGCTCTCCTACGGATGCGATTCGGAGTTGGAAACGAAAGAATGTGGATGTGCTGGTGGTTGGGAAGTATGTGGTGGGGGACTAGGACTTTTAATCGACGATACGTACCCCGAGAGCAAGCCTACTGCTGTTGATGTTGTCGATGGCAATGATGTTGAACCCGCTGCTGATGTAGCCGTTGCCAAGCGACACAGGCCGACTCTCTTTTCTATAAAGCCTATTATTCAATCTCCAAGCGTGAACATCCCTACCTGTAATCCACTGACTAACGGCTCGCACCTTTTCAGCATCTGAAGAACCCAACAATGCACCGCATAAACCATCACTTCCTTGTAAATCCTTAAGCCAACCGTCAGAGCCCACTATATCAGCATCCACACCATATTCACTTAGCAAACCAACATTATGAACAACCCTATCCTTACCTTCAGAAGCATAATCAACCCTTGAAAGCGTGCCAATCCAATTTCTCTTAAGCACGCCGCCTAAGAAATCTCTAACTCTTTCTATAGAACCCTTATGCTCAGGGGCATCCCGACGATCGTACAAAGCCTCACCCATCGCATAAACCTCAGGAGCAGAAGCAGCCCTAAAATTACCCCCACGCACTGCTTCTTGC
The DNA here is from genome assembly GCA_035289665.1 of Candidatus Nanoarchaeia archaeon. Taxonomy (GTDB): domain Archaea; phylum Nanobdellota; class Nanobdellia; order Woesearchaeales; family SM23-78; genus JBBSWA01. The sequence goes on along the minus strand of DATDWO010000046.1, from coordinate 7,522 downwards.
GCATGCTTAACATGCCCTTCTAAAGTTTTAGGCTCTAACAAATGTAAGGAAAGATACAGATGCTGAGACTGATTTCCAATCTGAACTGGAATAAACATTTGCTCTTCCAAACTGAAAGGAACTGGATCTGACATAACAGTAGTGATAACGAACTTCTTTTTAAATCTTTCTATTTTTATAACTATAAAATAGTAAAAATAATATGAACCGAAAACTTTATAATCTACAAACATATACATTTGTAGAGTAATGGTTATATTCCTACTGGACGCTGACGGCGCTATCAAGCTCGCTAAAGCCGGCATCCTGGAAAGGCTCGCACAGGCCGCCAAGTGCCTCATCCCAAAAGCCGTGTACCAAGAAATACTCAAAGGAAAAGAAGGCATGTACGAAGACGCCTTCCAAATTGAAAAGCTGGTGAAAAGAGGCAAAATCAAAATGATCCCTGCACCCGATATGAAACGAGAAGGACTCGGAGCCGGAGAGCGATCCGTCCTCACCGCCTTACAAAACCAAAAGGCCGATGCGGTTATCAGCGATGACACGAAATTCCTCACCCACCTTGAAAAAGAACACATCCCCTTCCTTATACCTACCGATGCCATCCTATGGCTCGTGAAGCGCAACAAAATAAGCGCTGACAAAGGGCTCGAAGCCCTACATCAAATAGAACCCATCATCCGCAAAGAAGCCTACCTTAAAACAAGACAAACCCTCAGAGGTGAATAACTATGGAAACAACCCCTTACCCTTTACGAATCCCAATCGAGATCATCCACCTCGCCAAGCTCCGCGCCAAAGACGAATACATCGACCAAACCACGGCACTCCGCCAGCTCCTCCACCTCGGCGCAGAAGAATACCTCCTAACCCTCATCCAAAAAGGACGCATCTCAGTCAGCCTGGGCGCAGAAATCCTAAAAATCCCTGTCCAAGACATCTACCGCCTTGCCGAGAAACACGGCACCCACCTCGGAGCCAACCCCGAACAACAGCTGAAAAGCGAGAGCACACTCAAAAAACTTGTTAAGAAATAGATTCTATAGTTAAATATCGAGGGTTTTGAATAACCCCTCTCATTTGTTCAAAACCCTAATAGAGTACTTTGAATCATCCATGAAAATACGGTTATTCAAAGTCCTCTATCAATTATTACGAAGCTGGAAGCGAAAGAACGTGGGTGTGCTTGTTGTGAGGAAATGGATGATTGGAGACTGAAACTTTTTAACGATAGAACCTTTTGGCATGAATTCTAATCTTTACACGCTGATCGTGAGCCGATTCTTGCTCTCTGGCGTGATGGTCACTTCTGTCCCCTTCTTCAACTCTATGAACTCAACAATCCTCTTTGGCAGCCGAATATCCAGGGTTTTTCCCGCCTGGCCCACCTTTGTCTTCGCCTGCAAGCCCCACAGATTCTTTTTTTTCACCAGCTGCGTGATCCTCTTCGAGGTTTCTTCACTGAAGAAAGGCTCATCACACGCCGGACAGGCCTTGGCAGGAAATTTTCCTATCTCAATACCATATAAAGAATAAGGAACTGTCTTCCGAACCATCTTCTTTCCACAATCCCAGCACTGATCATCGGATTTCATCTTACTTGTTTGTAAACACCGTTTTTACCCTGTAAACCTCTCCCCTCTTTTTGTAAGCAACCGTAAAATAGGTATATGAAGCCAAATAACCATCGGTTTGCCTTGAAATGGAGCCCCGCTTCAGAGCCAGTTTGACCTGCTCCTCATCAATGCCCTCCAGGTCCATCTTCTCCTTGGCATGCCGGCTAATCTCTACGTGCATATAATCAGTAATTATAAGTAATAACCAATATATAAACTTTCCGTATTTTTTCCTTTAGACTTACCTTTTTACCCCAGAGCCCACTCTTAGGCGTACCTCATAACTTCCGTGTACCACTCACGAAGAACCCATTATTTGCTCACCTACGGATGCGATACGAAGCTGGAAACGAAAGAACGTGGATGTGCTGGTTGTTGGAAAGTGTGTATAACTTTATAAAAGTTCGAAAATCCGGGGAATACCTCACTTCTCGATCCTGATGAAGCGACAATCGAATCCGATCATCCAACGCTGCTTCTGCTGCCTGATACTGCAAAACTCTTTGCCACTCAACCTCAGTCAAGGATCTTTGGCTCTCTTCCAAGAAACCTGTGTGGGCTCGCGCGTAAGCTGAACGCCCCAACCGGCTGATGAACCCGCCAATCAAAGGCAGAGATCGTACGGTATCGAGTGATGGCATATACATGGAAGCGAAGAGAAACTTATAAAGCTAATCATTTGGAATCCAACGATTCAATAAATTGGAATGCCCATCTAACACATCCCTTGCGAGGTAACGCAGCTCTTTTTCCAACGGAGTCGGAAGCAAACCTGCCTGGGTATGCAACGCACCTACTTCAGGAATTATGACCTCCCAATCATCCACGTTATAATAAAGCCCGACCAAACTCCTTGCTAAAAGACACCTTTGGTCTTCTATCCTTATCTTAGGATCTATATGAATTGAATAATCCTGAGCTCCCACTATCAAGCAAAAATCATCTTCCAATGGTGTTATGCTAACTCTTAGCCCCCTCTCTACTAATACATCCACACTTTCCTCTGAAAAAGGAGCCTCATCAAACCGTTCCGAAAACCTATTTAACAGAGTACGTCTCAATGAGCGCAACTTACTCCTACACTCCTCCCGATAACCCACTAAATAGGCTGCTTCTTCTGGAAACTCCTTTCGAAACTCAAGCCAACCCTTTGCTGAAAGAACCTGCGCCCGGCGATCCTGCCCTATTGGGACCACTCGCCATACCTTCTTACTCAAAGACGCTAAAGCATCCAAATACTCAATCATAACTGGCTGGTCCAATGAGCACTCTTCTAAACTCTCCCCCCTAAAAGATTCATGTGCCCTGCGATACCCTTCCAAAACCTTATCCATCCAAGCTGTGGATGAGGCAAACCTTTTAAATCTGCCTCTTCTTTTTATTCCTATGAAACTCCCTTTTGTCAGCATTCTTATTCCTGTTTATCAGGCTAAGGACACCCTTGCGGCTCTTGCTGAATCGTTGAAGAACTTAGACTATCCTAAAAGTCAATACGAAGTGCTGTTTATTCTGGACGTCGCCTGTGGCAAGGAAGAAAAAAAAATTCTTAGGAAATATCCCTTCAAGGTTTACCGAAATACGAGGCGAGGCAGTGCCGCAAACCGGAATTTAGGTGTTCAGAAAGCGAGCAAGAAAGCAGTGTATTATGCCTTTACCGATGCGGACTGCTATGCTGACAAGGAATGGCTGAAGGAATTGGTGCGTGCCATGGAAGACGCACCTGAAAATGTAGTTTGTGTGGGCGGGGTTAACCTAACGCCGAAAACAGAAAGCAAAGTCGCTCAAGTCATTGGTGCCCTTCAACAAACCACACTTGGTGGGGGAGTGAGTGGACAAACCGCCCAGAAAGGAAAACAACGATATGTTTCTTCGCTGCCCAACTGTAATGCCCTCTATAAGAAAAAGGCCTGGCAACAAGAGAAACAAGACGAAAGCTTCATGGTTGGGCAGGACGGAGAATTCAATTATCGATTGTCTAAAAGAGGCTACCGATTTTTATTGATTCCAAACGCCAAGATCTGGCATCATCGAGAACACTTCAGCCACACGACTGTGCGCAATGTATTCTGGAACTTTTTTTATCAAATGTACCGTTACGGAAAAGCGACTGGTGAAATTGCCAAGAAACACCCTGGAATCTTACTGGTGCGATGGTATGCGTTGCCACCGATTGTTTTGGTGGTGGGTAGCCTGTTGGCCTTACTCTCTTGGCTGAGCGGCGCATTGGATACGGTCTTTATACCCCTATTCTATATTGGACTTTTGCTGTACCTGATCGTGATTGTATTGACGATGTGCGAAGCCGTTATTTTGACTGGAAGAATAACGGCATTGCTTTCACCCATTTTGCTTATAGGACATCATGTGTTTTATGGAGTGGGATTCTTGAGGGGGCTATTTAAGACTTACTCAAAGTATTAAAATGTGTTTTCTTCTCTACATTTATGCCCATCCAAAAAGTAATCCTTGCCAAACCCAGAGGATTCTGCGCCGGCGTAGAAAGAGCCATACAGGTTGTTGAAGAATGTTTAGAAATCTTTGGAAAGCCCGTTTATGTCAAACATGAAATTGTTCATAACAAACATGTCGTTGAACGACTCACCCAAAAAGGCGCTATCACCGTAGAGAATGTGTCTGAAATCCCTTCTGGAATGGTTGCTGTATTTTCAGCCCATGGTTCACCCCCAGAACACTATGAACTTGCTCGAAAGAAAGGAATTCGCATTATTGATGCCACATGCCCCCTTGTCACCCGCGTACATATTGAAGTTCACCGCTTTGCCCAGGAAGGCTACCAAATCATCTATATAGGACACAAAGGACACGCTGAAGCCTTAGGCATTTTAGGTGAACTTCCCGAACGCATTGCTCTTGTGGAAACGGTTGAAGATGTAGAAAAATTGGAAATTGGCCATCCTACTAAACTTGTTTATTTAACACAAACCACTTTGAGCGTGGATGACACAAAACAAGTGATTGCTGCTATCAAGAAGAAATACCCCCAAACGATGGACCCGCCTGGAGAAGACATTTGCTATGCCACGACCAATCGACAAGCCGCTGTCAAAGAACTTACCAAATACGCCCAACTCATCCTCGTCATCGGATCTAAAAGTTCTTCCAATTCAAACCGGCTTGTGGAAACGGCGCGAACCCTCGGAACCAAGGCCTATCTTATTGATGACTTAAATGGATTCAATCCTGCTTGGCTGAAAAATATTTCTATTGTAGGAATCGCTTCTGGTGCAAGTGCACCTGATCATCTGGTACAGGAACTCGTTGAGTATTTCGTGAAACAAGGCGCTAAGAAAGAAGAGCTAACTCTTCTAGAAGAAAAAGTGACGTTCAAGCTACCGCGAGAACTCATGGCATTCAAAACAAAGGAAGTGCACTCATGAAGTATTTAGTTACAGGCGGAGCCGGATTCATTGGGAGCCACTTGATCCAACGATTGCTGGATGAAAAGCACGACGTCATCTGCGTCGACAACCTCAATGACTACTATGACCCTGCCTTGAAAAAAGCACGATTGGAACGATTCAAAGACAAGATCAAGTTTTATCAAGTAGATATTGCGCATAAAGACCAACTGGAAACGGTTTTCAAAGAAGGCAAGTTTGACAAGATCTGCCACCTCGCTGCGCAGGCCGGCGTTCGGTATTCCTTAGAGAACCCATTTGTATATGCCGACTCCAATTACGTCGGGACACTCAATGTGCTGGAATTAGCCAAACGATATGGTATTAAAGACATTGTGTTTGCGTCTACCTCCTCCATCTACGGTCTCAATGAAAAAATGCCCTTTTCTGAAGAGGATCGCGTGGATACACCGATTAGCATCTACTCTGCCAGCAAACGAGCCTGTGAATTGCTTGCGTTTAGCTATCACCACTTGTTCAAGTTGAATGTGACCTGCTTGCGGTTTTTCACCGTGTATGGAACCTATGGCCGCCCAGACATGGCGCTCTTTAAATTCACTAAAGCCATTCTTGCTGGAGAACCCATCGATGTGTACAACAACGGGGATATGAAACGCGATTTTACGTATGTTACCGACATTGTGGATGGATTTTACCGCGCGACACAAAGACCTCTAGGCTTTCAAATCATCAACCTCGGCTGCGGAAACCCCGTTCAATTAATGGATTTTATTCGAACCATAGAAAAAGAACTTGGGAAGAAAGCCCAGATCAACTATTTACCTATGCAACCCGGCGATGTGGCTGACACATCGGCGGATATAACGAAAGCAAAGAAGTTACTTGGATGGGAACCTATGGTTCAGGTTCCGGAAGGGGTGAAGAAGTTTGTGGAATGGTATCGGAAGTATTATGCCACATAAACTTCCTAACATTTATATAATCTAATCCCTTCTCTTGCTAAATGAAAATTGAATTCTTTCTGCTGCTTGTTCTAGTCCTGTTTATCGGCTGTTCCTCAAAAAATACAGAAACCATCCAGATCGGTGCTGTGTTGCCTTTAACCGGAAGTGCTGCCGTCTACGGTGAGAATGCCCAGCATGGAATTGATTTGGCTGTGAAAGAAATCAATGCAGCCGGGGGCGTCAACGGCAAACCCATCCAAGTGATATACGAAGATGATGGCACGGAAGCTGCAAAGAGTGTTACGGCCGTCCATAAACTCATTGATGTGGATGGCGTGCAGGTGATCATCGGAGGCGTATGGGATTTTTTAGCGAATGCGGACATTCCTATCATCGATCAGGAAAAAGTGCTTCTCTTGTCACCCTCTGCCTTGCCTGATACGGTTACTCAAAAAAGCCCTTATTTCTTTGTCTTTCACAGCCCAGTCTCTTCGAACCAGGAACTCTTTGAGAAATGGCTTAAGACGCTCCCTGGGAAAAGGGTTGGGGCGATTGTCATTCAAAATCCTTGGGGACTTGCCCACTTAGAGACTTTCAAAAAAGCTGCTCAGAAAACTGGAATGACCTTGATTGAAGAAAGAAGCTTGCCTAGCTTTGACAACAATGATATCAGCACAGAGCTTACTCGTTTTCAACATCAGAAACTGGATGGAGTCTTTGCTGCACTTAATTTTAACGATTTTCTTATGCTTGGAAAAAAGAGAAAAGAACTTGGTTTGCAAAGCTCCATCTTAGCGCATGAAAATTTTGCCGAACATGTTAAATCAGGACGGTTGGATGCTTCTAATGCAGAAGGGATATATGTGTTTGGCTTTAGTCAACCTACAGAAGCGTTTGTTGCTAAATTCAAACAAGAATACAGGGAATCCCCTGTTTTTGTGGGAGACATCGCTTACGATATCGTCTATGCTTTGAAAAAAGCCATGGAAAGCTCTGGAGAGAACGTAGATCAAATCATTGAAGGACTGCGCACTCTTGATTTCCAAGGTGCTTCGGGGCGCATCTATTTAGGAGAGCAGAACCATCCCACCAACAAACAACCCATCTTGGAAAAAATAGAAGATGGTAGATTTGTACCAGTTAGTTAAAACAAAGATTTAAAAAGTTCTATCACTTACTCCTTCCCATGAAACAAGAAGCCATTCACCTGCCAAAAAAGAAAACCGAAAGACTTACGGAAGAAGAGCAGTTTCTCCGGCATCCGGATACGTTGACAGCTCTTAAAGAGTTTAAAGAAGCCGAAAGAAAAGGCGTCAAGCCCTGGAAGATTAAGTACTAGTAGACTTTATGCGACCCAGCTTCTGCGATCTTAATCAGCTTATTTTCATCATCTATTTTGTAGATTAATCGTATTTGTTTAGCTAATTGAACCTATATTCTGTAGAACAGAAAAAAATATAGCCTAGTGATATTAAGATTTAGAGACTTGTTGCGTGGTGGTTGCGGAGCAACCCCAATGGATACAACTCTTAAGGAACTCAGCAAAGACGAGTTGATTGATATAGTTCTTGGCAAGGATCAA
>DATDWO010000045.1:0-3782 GCA_035289665.1 Candidatus Nanoarchaeia archaeon | reverse complement strand
GCAAAGTATTGTTGTAGGGTAGTGGGGCCTGTACTCACCGCTCGTTGGATGGTTTTTTTCTCGATGGGTTCAAGGCCAAGCTGGATTCGTACGGCATCGTTTCTTAGGTAAATGCGAATTTGCTCATTGCTCAAGCGTTGGGTTCTTACGGCTTGGTTCGTCGCTGGGTCAGTAAAATAAGCGGCATTTTGCCGTACCCAGAAGACTTCCGGGTCGTTGTAGACCAAGGAAGCATTAGCAAAAGTTGGGATTAAAAGAAGTAGGAAGGCCAGAAGGGGTAGGATGTGCATATGGGAATAATAGCTCTAGAGTTTAAAAAGCTGACGATCTCTTAGGGTGATTCATTGTCTTGTCGGATAATTTCTTTTATGCTCAAGACGGTGCCAAAATTAGAGATTTTAGTCCAGAGATCAGCACCGTCTTGGCATCCCAAAAATCCGCCGAAGGCATCAACTTCATACTAAAGAGGAATATTTGAAGGGACACCCTCTTTGACAGGAGGATTTTTGCGATTTCTGCACTGAATGTTTGGTTGAGTTGGATGGCGTTCTTGCTTTTTTTGGCGTAAACCACAAGTGATTTTTTTATCAAGCTGTAAATCGCTTTTTTGGCCTCTCCATAAAGGTGAGTTGGGAAGCCAGATTTCATGACTTTTTCCAACCGAATGTGTTTGGCTCCGTATAAGTTTCGTGAGTGCATGGCTTTGAGCACAGAGATTTCAACGTCATTCAGTGGTTCCATGCGTTTGGTTGAATCTTCTCCTTATAATCTTCTGTGGGTAGGTGTCCAGTGTCTTGTGTAATCTTCCGGTTTTTCCGTGTATTTTCCGATTACAGATTTAAATTTATAACCAATATAGATTATTTTATAGCTTACATAGGTTATAAATAGAAAAGCTTAAATAGAACCCTGCACCACCATTCTCATGGCAAGTCTACAAGAGGAAATGGGAAAATCAGTTTTTCTAGAGACGTTCGGAGACAGCCCTATCAACAGAGTCTTGGATTTCTTGATCGTGTTCGATAAGTTCGATTATTCCATGGCGGACATTGCTGAAAAGGCAGGGGTGGGCTATTCGACATTGAAGATACTGATTCATGAGTTGGTAAAGAAAAAGTTGCTGGCCCAGACTCGCGTCAGCGGTAAGTCAAAGATGTATAGATTAAACAAGGACAATCTGCTTGTCAAAAGATTCGTCGACTTTTATTGGAGTATAACAAATGAAGCGGTGGGTAAGGAAAGGTTGAAAGTGGTGGTTTCTCGTTAACTGATGGAAGGGTAATTGAGAGTACTTTAGAATAACAAAATTAATAAAGGTAGAGTTGACAGGTAGAAGAATGAGTTGGTGGCCTTTTGGTTCAAATGATTTCAGTAAAAATGAAGAAGCTGCCCGGGCAGATTTTTTGAGTATATTAAGAGCTCTGGATCAGGAAGGAAGTGCAGGATCAGAATGGACGAAATTCTCGAATGGTTTTAAAGCAACGTATGAGATGTATAAAAAGCAGTTAAAAACAAAGGAAGGTTTGGCAAAGCCTCGCGGGGACAAGACCAATTTTTCACACTTTGTTGAGGAAATATTAGATCAGACAGTAGGATACGTTGAGGAATATCAAAGAGAAAAAAATTCAGAGAAGTTAGGGAAAGGGGTGGGCATTTTTTTAGCGGCTATGCAGTTTGGATTGGGATCAGGATATTTTGACCATCATGAATTTGGTCAGTCTGTTATTGAAAGAGTAAAGAGTATGATGGCTTCTCTTCATAAGGTGAATAGGTCGATAAAATGTGCACAAATGGCAAGTCGGGTGTTGAAGATACAGTATGAAACAAGAACTACGGGAAGGTATAGCCCGACGGAATCAGTTATGGGTGCTATTTCTGCTCTTCTTAGTGAGTCAATGGGTTAGATTTCCGACAAGAAATCCAGCTTCAGATTAGTGTTTCTCGAGTTGCCTTCTCATTCATGTTGGAGGAAGTCTAATGTTTTCTTTTAAAAATTGATATCTATATAGAAATTTATTTACCACGAATCCATAAGCTTTAAATACCACTCAGACATCCGTTGATCTAAGTTCAACAAATCAAGGCCAATTTAATGGTAGTAATCTATATAAAACAGTGCGGAATTCAGGTGATAGCATGAGAGTAATCCCATTAAAAGAGCGTATCTTGGTCAAGCCAAAGGCAGTCGAAGAGAAAACAGCTGGAGGCATCTTCCTACCTGAGAACGCGCAGGAAAAGACCAATGAAGGCGAAGTGGTAGAAGTAGGAGAAAACAGTCCGGTGAAAAAAGGCGATAAAGTCTTGTTCGAGGCGTTCGCTGGTACAGAGGTTAAAATCAGTGGGGTTAAGCACCTCATTCTAAACAGTAAGGATATTATTGCAAAGATTGAGTAGGTGATACGATGGCAAAGCAAATCATTTTCGATGAAGCCGCAAGGCAGCACATTATGAGAGGCATTAATAAATTAGCCGACACGGTCAAAGTTACATTAGGTCCGCGAGGTCGTACCGTCGTCTTGGACCGTGGGTTTGGAAGCCCAATCATCATCAACGATGGCGTCACCATCGCTAAAGAGATCGAGCTTGAAAATCCGTTTGAAAACATGGGCGCTCAATTAGTCAAAGAAGTAGCAAGTAAGACTCAAGATGTAGCCGGTGACGGCACTACAACCGCTACCGTGCTCACGCAGGCCATGTGCCGTGAAGGTCTAAAAAACATTGCCGCCGGCGCTAATCCGGTAGACGTAAAGAAAGGTATGGAGAAAGCAGTCCAAAAAGTGGTGGAGTTTGTCAAGAGTAAAAGCCAGGAAGTCAAGACAAAAGAAAAAATCGCTCAAGTCGCTACCATTTCCGCGAACAACGATGAAGAAGTGGGGAAATTGATTGCAGATGCCATGGAAAAAGTAGGGCATGGGGGCGTCATCACCGTCGAGGAAGCCAAGGCCATGGAAACGTCGTTGGAAGTGGTTGAAGGCATGCAGTTTGATCGCGGCTACTTATCGCCTTACATGGTAACCGATCCAGAAAAAATGGAAGCCATTTTGGAAGATGCATACATTTTGATTTTCGATAAGAAAATTGCAGGGATGAAGGACCTCATTCCAGTTTTAGAGGCTGCAGCTCGAGAGCACAAGCCGTTGTTGATTGTCTGTGAAGATTTAGAGGGTGAAGCCTTGGCCACCATTGTCTTAAACCTTTTGCGAGGTACGATCAAAGTCGTTGCCGTCAAAGCACCTGGATTTGGAGATGATCAGAAGGAAATGCTCGAAGATCTCGCCGTTCTCACAGGGGGTAAGGTCATCAGTGAAGATAAAGGGATGAAGTTAGAAAGCACAAAGCCAACCGATCTGGGTCGCGCAAGAAAGATCAAAGTGGACAAGGAAAAGACCGTCATCGTTGAAGGTGCAGGGGACAAAGGAAAGATCAAATCCAGAACAGCTCAGATCGAAACCCTGATCAAATCCTCAGATTCAGAATTAGAAAAAGAAGATCTACAAAAGCGTCTCGCTAAATTAAGTGGAGGAGTTGCCGTAATCAATGTCGGTGCCGCCACCGAAACTGAGATGAAGGAAAAGAAGGCTCGTGTAGAGGATGCTTTGCACGCAACCCGCGCAGCGGTAGAAGAAGGAGTCGTGCCAGGTGGTGGAGTGACTTTATTGAGGGCCATTGCCGAGCTGGAAAAGTTCAAGTTGGAAGGCGAGGAGCAGATTGGTGTGGAGATCATCAAGCGTGCAATTGAAGAACCAGTAAGGCAAATCGTGAAGAATGCCGGTAAAGATGGT
>DATDWO010000044.1:0-18054 GCA_035289665.1 Candidatus Nanoarchaeia archaeon | reverse complement strand
GAGAGTAACCATAACCGCCATATTGGCTCAAGCCACCTAAGCCGTAACCACCATAGCTACCGTATTGACTACCAAAGGGGTAACCGCCGTAGCCTTGACTGTAAGGGAAGCCGTAACTGCCACCGTAACCACCTAAGCCGTAACCACCATAGCCACCGTATTGGGAACCATAGCCATAGTTACCGTATCCGCCATAACCCCCGTATTGGGAGCCATAACTACCGTAACCATAGTTTCCATACTGTGAACCGTATCCCCAGTAAGGCACATTGTATCGATTGGGATTTGAGTAATAGGAAGGGTACATACTGTTGTAATAGCCTGTGTACGGATAGTAAATTCCGTTCTGTTGGCCGAACCACTGCAGATTGCCGCCACTGATGGTCCAAGCGTTGGCTTGGGTAGCGAGCAACATAACTCCGACGAGGAACAACATTCCGAATGCTTTGTACTTCATGGTATCTCTCCCCCCTATCTTATTATCATTTTATAGTAGTGAAATCTAGTATTTAAATGTTTCGGTATCGACGAGACAATTCTAGAAACTAAAAATTATTGAAATACAAAACTATTTAAGTAATCATATTATTCTGATTAATATGAATGATACAAAATACGAAAAAATCCGAACTGTAACAGTAAATGAACGCGGCCAAATTGTCATCCCCGAAGATGTACGCAAAGACCTCCATCTCAAGAAAGCCAGCACCATGGTCCTCATCAAGAAAGGCGAAGAACTTGTCCTACGCAAAGAAGCTGATATTTTGGAGGACCTGGAAGATACCTTCTGGAAGGGCGTTGCTCAACATAGTTTGGAAAACGCCTGGAGCAAGGAAGATGAAATTTGGGACAAGATTTACCAGGAGCAAAAATGAAACAAGGCGAACTCCTCTGGATCCGTTTTCCCTATTCCAACCTCGCTGAAAGTAAAATACGCCCTGCAGTCACTGTCTCCAATGACTCCTACAACCAACAAAACCAAGATATTGTCGTATGTGCCATTACTTCAAACCTTAAAGAAACCCCTTATAGCTTACCCCTCGATAACCATCACCTTACTCAAGGACAACTGGCGATTAAAAGCCGCATCCGCGCCGACAAGATTCTACAAATCAACAAACAACTTGCCTTGAAAAGTTTTGGAAAAATCAATGACCAAACCTATGATCAACTTATTGCAAAAATTAAACAATTGATTGAGAGAAAATAAGAACTACTTCTTCCCACCAAACACTGCACTGAGATCCACTTTTGTGTACAAGGCGTTTTTCTTCTCTAGCTCAGCTGGACTGGCCTGAACAGGCACCTTGGGTAACTCAACGGTAGCCGCCTGTGGAGCCTCAACTGGCTTAGGCATTTCTATAGGAGCTTGAGGTGGAAGGGTTTGAATGGGTTGAGGTTGAGAAATGGGTTGAACGGGCTCTGGAGATAAAACCGCCTGCGCTTGAGGCATCTTCTGTTCGTTGTAATGCACCTTACTGCCATCGTATTTAAGCTCGCCATTACCTGAATCCATCAATTCATGCAAGGTCATACCAGACGTAGGTGGAGCATGGAATAAGGGCTTGGGTTTCTCAACCTTAGGCATCGTAACAGGTTTTAGAATTGTAGAAACACGCTCTTCTTCATGATGAGCATCTTCATCCTCATCCTTATCATCATCTTTAGGGTCTGCCAAGGGATCTTGAGGCTCTTCCAACAGGCTTGTGACTGAATTCGGCATGCCTCTTAAGGAAGGATTGGAAGAAGGATGAATGGGCTCTTTTTTTTCAAAGCGACTGTTAAAATCCTTGGTGACTTTACTGCTCGTTACGAGCATACTCTCCGCCATTTGAAAAGCAGAAGCCATCGTCTGACAAATACCTTGGCTGTGCAGTTTCTCTGCGAGTTGTCTTACTTCTGGAGACGCGGTCATGTTATTTGAAATATACTAGTATACGTTTTTATGTATCTGTTCTTTATAAATATTACGATTTTGAGGGCTTATTCCAAACTGAACAGAAGCACTTGACTTTGGTCGTTGGTCAACCATACAGGCATGCCCTTCTCACCTAAGACAGCGACTCCAATCTGGAAATCAGCCGGATCCCCGTTCTCATCAAAGTGGAAAGAGCCGGAAGCACCCGAATACATCAAGGATTTCAATTGTGCCTGCACACAACTGGGTTCGGCGCTGCCACAAGCCTCAAAGGCCTGCTTCAACACAAACGGCGCATCGTAGGCATTTGCAAAATGATTCAACATCCAATTCAACTCTTCCCCATATTTTTCATGATACTTTTGCAAGGCCTTGCTGAAAAAAACATTTTGCTTCTCATCTATATAAGGAAAGCCATACATAGCGCCCTTGATGAAACCATCCGTGGATTGAAAGTTCTGAGGAGAAAGTGCCGCATTTTCACCTAATAATTTATGCGGTCGAATGCCTAATTCCTTCATTTGCTTCAAAAACAGATAACCTTGGTCGGAAGACTGCGCTGCAATGTACACCATTAATTCTGGATGCTGCTTCTGTAATTCCTGCACCTTGAGCAACGAGGTTCTGAAATCCTTATCCTCCTGGTCAAAGGATTCTTCCAGTAGAATTTTTCCCCCCTTGCTTTCAAAGGCCTGCTTGAACGAATCAGCCGCTCCCTTCGGATAATCCTGCAAGAAATAAAACAAAGCCACTTCCCTTAAGCCCTGACCGATCAAGACATCGGCTAGACCACTTGACCAATACTTGGAAGGAGGCGTCATCCTGAACACATAATCATCTTTAAATTTAGATAGATCATTCGTGGACGTCATTACAGCCAATAAGACTTCTTTTTTTTCATTGGCCAACGGAGCAAGCGCCAAAGTAGAAGAAGAACAATGCCCCCCGATAACGGCATTGACTTTATCGAATTCTACCAATTTATAGAAAGCGTTCACTGCTTTTTTCGCATCACACGCGTCATCCTCCACAATGAACTCTACTTTTTTCCCTAAAATGCCCCCTTGCATATTGATCTGATCTATTGCGAGCTGTTCCAAACGATAGCCTGGAAGGCCATACTGGGCTGCACCTCCCGTCATTGGACCAATATAGCCCAATTTAATGGCCTGCTCTGCTTCTTTAGCACTGCACGACAGAAGAAACAAAAGAAGAACGAACAGAACTCTTTTCATACACTTACTTGAGTCTGCCCCTATTTAAATTTAAGCCCCCCCTTGAGGGGATACTTTAAATATTTCCCCCATTTACGAACCGTCATGAACTTAGAACTCTTCCGAAAGATTGGATTAACTGAAGGTGAAACAAAAACCTACCTATCACTCCTTAAATTAGGAGAAACCACAGTCGGCCCCATCGGACGAGAAAGCAGCGTCTCCAAAAGTAAGCTTTACGACATTCTCCATAAACTCATCGAGAAAGGACTCGTAGGCCATATTGTCAAAAATGGCGTCCAACACTACGCGGCAAACGACCCCAAAATGATCCTAGAATACCTCGACCGGAAAAGCCAAGAGCTCAATGAAACTCGGCAAGCGACCCAACAACTCCTACCCAAGCTCATCCGCCAACGAACCAGTTTGCGGCAACCCAACTACGCCGAAGTCTACGAAGGATTCCACGGCTTCAAAAGCATCCGAGAAGAACTGCTTTATAGCATGAAAAAAGGAGATGAGCTTTTAGTATTAGGAGCACCCAAAATTGCCAATTTGAAATGGGAAGCCTGGTTATTGGAGTTTCATAAGAAACGTCAAGAGCTAGGCATCGGCATGCGCATCCTATTTACCAGCGACTGTCGCGCTTATGGAGAAAAACGCAAACAATTCAAAAAAAGCTATGTCCGCTACTTGCCAAAGCACGTCAAAAGCACCAACTGGATCGATATCTTCAATGACGTATTTTTATGTGTTATTATTCAAGAACCTCAAACCATCGTCATCCGAGACCCCTCCCTGGCAGGAAGCATGCGGCAATACTTTGACCTGCTCTGGAAGATCAGTAACGACTAAACCGCACAAAACTATATAAACTTCTCTTCCTCGAGTATAACCATGGGCTTCTTCGACTTCCTCCACCCTAAACCAGTTGCTCCCCAGACGGTAGCGTTCTCAAACCTAGGCCCTTGGCTTACCCAGTTTTTAGAAGCCAAAAAACTCGACCAAAAATTGGAAGCCTTTAACCAACAGGTACAAGAAAGCTTAAAGCAACTTAAGAATGCCCTACCCCCTTTGCAAAACGCATCCCCCCCGAACGTTTCTGAAGAAGAACAGCGCATACTGCAAGAAAATCAAGAACGGTACTTAGAGAAAACCCAATTCTTCCTAGACACCCTACATCTACCCCAGACGGTTTCTGACCTGGGCTACTTCACCAGCCAACTCAGCCAAGACCTTGAACAACTCCAAAAAAGCCTTGAACAAAATCAATATGTCCTGCAACAGTACCTCCCCCAACCCCTTGCGACGGTCACTCAAACCCTCAAAAACCTTGCCGACCAAAACAACTCTTTCCGAAAAAAGCTTGAGCAAGAACACCTCGAAGACATTCGAGATCTAAGACTTCTGCTCAAACAATACCAAAGTGACCAAGACCGCAAACAGCAAATTCAACAGCAGATTAAGGATAGAGAAGAACCATTATCCCCTTTAAGACAGAGAGAGCAAAAGATCGCTCAACGGCTACAGCAATACCAACAAAGCCCAGCTCAACAAGAATACCAAACCCTTCAACAAGAAAAAACAAAATTGGGAGAAGAACTGGGCAAAGAACAAGAAGAACTCCACCAAGCCTTTTTACAACTAACCCATGCCTTACGCAAATACCACTACGAAGCCAAAGAACCCCTTGTCCAACAATATATAGATGATGCAGGAAAAGCCCTTCAAGAAGACGGTGAGTTACGCATTGTGAACCTATTACAGCAGCTCCGCGAGCAACTCGAAAACCTAGACTTGAAAGAAGACAAAGAAGTCCAAGCATTGAATACCCTAGGCGCTCTGACACCCACCTACTTCCAAGAAAAACAAAAAAAACTAATTGAATTGAACGAACCCCTTAACTCAGTTAAGGCCCAGATGGCCAATAGTGTCATTGCACTCAACATCATGGAACAAGAAAGCCTCCTTACTGAAACCCGAGCAAGAATGCAAGAACACCAAGAAGAACTCCAAGAACTACGGCAGAAGTTAGAGGACATCCACGAAGAAACCCATAAGCATAAAATACACGAACTACTGCCTAAGCTGAATGTGGTGTTGGAAGAATAATCATTTTTTATTTTTCAAATATTCCCTGATGAATGTCTCTATTAAACTTGACATTTTCAATCCGTTCTTTTGGCAATACGAACGGAAGTTGGCCATTAAAGCTTCATCTATGGAAATGCTGTAACGGCCTTTATACACTGATTTCCTTAACTTACCAGTACGGTCTAGTTCTTCCAATGTTAAGAAAAGGTGCTGCTTTTTTTCAATTATTTTTTTAGCTTTATCTGCGAAGGATTCCATCTTCCATCAACCTCACTATTTTATTAATGTCTTTAACCCCTTTCTTTGCGATTTTATAAACGGTTTCTGTCATTTTTTGCTCATCGCATTCGACTTCGTAATTCGCAAAATAAGTCAATATAGCTGCCAGAGCGGTTCGCTTGTTCCCATCCTGAAAAGCGTGATCCACGAGCAAACTTCGGACTAAGTAACTCAACTCGTGCAGCCAAGGTTTTCGTTGCTTTAACAAGCTCAACGCAAAATCCAACGAACCTTCATTGCTGAAGTTCCCCAGCTCTCCAATGGTTTGATTGATGACGATCAAGTCTTTCTTGCTGGGCTTGTACATTTTGTATGTAAAAGTATATAAAAGTATATAAACTTTTTGCTATTTTTATCTTAACGAAAGCTTTATAAACATGTTTAGCATAATTAACATAAAATGGAACAAATTCCTCTTAATCCAAACCCGACCCAAACCTTAGTAAAAGGATATATGCGGCCTGACAAAACCTCTTATGTACTCGTCATCCCAAAAGAAATCCGAGAAGAATTCAATCTCAAAGGTGGGGAATACTTTCTTATGTTGTCACGACCGGAACTGGACCGCATCATCCTCAAACCTGTCAAGCTCACCGAAACCCCCGAAGAAGATATAAACTAGGCTTTAGTTATCCATGTATGAATAAATTAGGTGCCTTTTGCAAACAACTAGGGACGGTCGAACCTGACTCTGTCCTAGAAGTTGGCCGAAGATATTATCAAGTCAACCCAGAGTTAATCGCCTTGAAAGAAAAAATCACCAGCCGAGACGTGTATTCTATCGGATTGCCGCTGGGTGAAGATAAAAAAGAATTCATGCCCAGCCCAGCGCTGCTTGAGATTTTGGCTAAAACCAGCATTCGAAAAGTCACTATTACGAAAAAAGGAAGCTGGCTGTTCCTCTGCAAACGAGACGTATTTGAAGAGAATTTAATGACCAGTACTGTCCAAGAAGGCCTTGTCCTTGTACAAAATGAATACGGAGAAAACCTCGGCCTGGGCGAACTCAAAAAGATACGAGGGAAAACTATGTTAAAAGTGGTTCTGGATCGAGGCGATTACTTGAGAAGGGAAAAGTAAGACATTTAAACCTCACCAATGGTAGAGAAGTTTTATTAACCTTATTGTCATTTCTTCTCTTATGATCTCCCCTTTTGTCTTTGCCCTCCTTTCTCCGTTCACCTCAGCCTTGATCAACATATTTGACAAATACGTTCTAAGCCACAAAGTAAAACACCCCCTCAGTTTTACTGCCATGGCCGGCATTGCTAGCCTCTGCCTTGGCATTGTCCTTGCCCTTTTTTTAGACTGGACAGGCATATCATGGCGCAGCATTCTCCCTGCCACCGGATCTGCTGTATTTTTTGCTCTATGGACCTATCTCTACTATTTTACCTTCTCCCAAGCCGATGCCTCACACGTCCAAGGAATCGTCTTTACCTATCCCCTTCTTGTAGCGCTTCTTTCCTTTGTGTTTTTGAACGAACGGATTTCAATGATGGGCTATTTCGCAGTCATCCTTATTCTCATCGGAGTATTCCTACTCTCACAACGCATCAAAAAATCAGGTGCCCCCCTACAACTCTGGATGCTCGGAATCATGATCGGCTGCGGGGCGGGTGCTGAATTTCTCATCAAAATAGCCACTACAAACCTACCCACCGCTCATAGCATTTCCATCAACGGAATCGTCATCGGCCTTCTTTTACTACCTGCTTTTCTCCACCGCCATGCCCGACGAGAATTCATCGATGAATTTCGAAACATGGGCTGGGCGTTTTTCAACTCGTTTGGCAGTCTTCTTGCCCTCCTTTGGATCTATACTGCTATGATATACCTACCCGCCACGATTGCCTCGTCCTTAAGTGCCACCCAACCCCTCTTTGTTGTCTTCCTGGAACGAATAGCCCATGTATGGGTTGGGAAAATGACACAAGACGAAGCTATACTGCCCAAACTCAGAGCCATCCTGTTCATCGTGATCGGAGTGGTGTTACTTTATATGTCCTAGCCGTCAGCTTTAAAAACCGCCTCATATTAGAGATCTTCATGGCTAAGAAGAGCAAGAAATGGGTCTGCAAGGTCTGTGGTTGGGTCTATGACCCTAAAGAAGGCGACCCGGACGGCGGGATAAAGCCCGGCACGGCCTTTGAAGACATCCCTGACGATTGGATCTGTCCTGTCTGCGGTGCCTGCAAAAATGACTTTGAACTGGTTGAGGAGTAAACATGACGAACTTTACCATTATTCATGACCAAAAGAACTGCATCGGTTGCACCGCCTGCGAACTTGCTGCGCCGGAAAACTGGATTATGGAAGAAGTCGATGTAGGTCTTAAAAGCAAACCCAAAAAAACTAAGATTGACCAAAATGAGTTCAAGATCAACCTGGAAGCGGCTGAAGTTTGCCCGGTCAATGTGATTCACATCCAAAACAAACAAGGAAAAAAAATCATCTAAAATGGACTTCGGAACCCTGGATTCTATGATTGAACAACAAGACCTAGCGGACGCTGACAAGAAAAAAATACTGCAGAGTAAAAAGTGGAAAGAACACGCTAAAGAACACCCCGGGGCTGTACTCATTCCTGTAGAAAAAGAGGAAGAAATCCTACAAGACAAAGAAGCCCCTAAAGAAACCCCTCCACACATCTCTTCAGACCAAGTCCTTCAACCACCCCCCACTGAAACCAAAGTCGATACTTGGTGGCTACGTGATGAGGAACGAAAGATCCTGGAACCCCCTAAACCTGAAATGCTACAGAGCCATGAAGCTCAACACGTCGCCTGGGAATGCAACTGTGGCAAATCCATGGAACCCCCCAAAGAAAAAGAAGCCGGGCAAGGCTATAAGATCCAAAAAGACGAAGATGAAGGACCTGGCAATACTTACAAGACCGAAAACGCAGGAAATGAAATGTACGGCCGAAATGAAACTCCCGGAGAAGCACCAGGAGGTGCTTATTTAGGCGGTGGAAATATGCAAGACCGACAAGACAACCTATATGGAAGGCAGCCATGAAACCTCTGATTAAAGCAGCGCATGATAAACTTCCCCTTCCTCCTGGACATGAATTGTTTGATCTTGGAATGTATATGGAAGGTATTACTGATCCGGAAGTACTTAGACAAAAACTAGAAAAAGAAGACTTAACCCGATACAAAAATAAAACAGTGCAGATCAGAGGATGTGGGGCCACCTGGGCTTACATGATGGTTTCCCATGAGTTGGAAGGCATTGCCGAGAGCGTGGAGTTTAGGTTAGGCGACGGGAAACGAGTGAAGATCTGGTGACGAAATGATATCCAAGATACAGCTCAACGAAAAGATAAAAGAAATTAATGGAAGAGCTTGGCTCCCCATAGAAGTGGCTAAAGTCAACGACCAAGTTGTCCGAATGGCTTTATTCAAAGGAAATTACCACTGGCATACCCATCAAGAAGACGAATTCTTCTATGTCCTAAAAGGAAAAATCAGTATCCGAATTAAGGGACAATCCGACTTGGTTTTGCAAGAAGGAGAAATTGCCGTCGTCCCGAAAGGAGTTGAACACTGCCCAAAAAGTGATGTTGAATCGTATGTTTTGATGTTTGAACCGCAAGTGCTTAAAAGCACAGGGGATGCATAATCCAGTCCAGTACTATTAAGCCGAAATCTTTATATATCCAAAGTATATACTCTAGCTATATGGTTACTGAGATGATTACAGTCAAACTGGAAAAGCAATTCTTGCACCAGATAGATGATATTGTAAAGAAAGCCGGCTACCAGAACCGCACGGAGTTCATCCGCGGTGCTCTACGCGAGAAAATGGACGAGGTAAAGCTCAAACAATCTATGGATAAACTAGCTCCTTATCTGGGAATGGCCAAAAAAAAGAAGCAAACTACCGACAAAGAACTTCACGAAATCGGGGAAAAAACATTCTGGAAGCTATATAATAAAGCTAAACCAAATCCTTAGGATCAAAGGACTCTACGACATCAGATAATTTGATGAAATGCTTATCTCTTGTCACAAGAATCGCTTTATGCTCCTTTGCCAGAACAGCATGTAAAGCATCTTTATATGGAACATGCTTTTCTTCTGCTATTAGTCGAGCCTGCTCGGCTTGAACAAAAGTATACGGCACTCTAACTATAGAATCTCTGAATTCTGTTAAAAAAAGCTGAATGGAGCCCGTTAAGAAAGAGTCTTGCAACTCTTGCATTAAATGATCTGAAATTATTATACTATATCCCTTCGCAAGGATAAGAGAAAGCAATTGAAACGCTGGCTCGCCAAAATCCTCTCCCTTTGTACCTGTTCGATTCTCAAAGAAATCGATCCAAATGCATGTATCTAAATAATATTTCCTCATTAAAAGTGAAGGTCATGAAATGCTTTATATGGATGCTGCAAAGATTCCCGAAGAATTTTCGGCCCGATTAGAAATATTTTGGGAAGAACGCAATTCCTCCAAGGAAAGCGTTATTTTTACAGCCTTTTATACTGAAAGAGCAAGATTTTTAACTCTCTTATCTTAACAATCCATTATGAAACCCTACGAATACTTCGAACATACGGCCGACGTCAAATTTCGAGCCTATGGCAAGAACCTAGATGAGGCTTTTTCTAACGTTGCACTGGCGTTCTTCAATTTAGTTATTGATACGAACACCGTGAAACCCGTTGTAACGAAACAGGTCCAAGTAAGTACTTCTAAAAAAGAATCTTTATTGTTTGATTTTGTCGATGAACTGGTTTATTTACTGAGCGAAGGCTTCTTGCTGCACAAGGTAGAAAATCTTTCCATTACTCAAAAAGAAGATAGTTATGAGTTGAGTGCGACTCTGCTCATGGATGACCACAAGAACTACGCCACGCACGGAGATATTAAGGCAGCAACGTACAATGACATGCTTATTGAAGAAAAACCAGATGGCGTTATGATCCAGATGGTTGTGGATGTGTGATAACGCAATATTTATAAGGCAGTTATTATATCTCTCTTTTTATGACCTTGTCTATTCTCATCGCTGCCATTGCTGGAATCGTCATTGGAGGACTCTGGTATGGACCCTTGTTTGGAAAAACCTGGATCAAACTCATGGGCATCACTCCCAAACAGATCAAGGAATGCAAGAAAAAAAGCATGGGCAAAAGCTATGCCATGTGCTTCATCGGACAGGTCATTACTGCTTATGTATTAAGCATGTTCATTCAAATCGTCGGTGCAAAAACAGCACCCAGTGGCGCCATGATCGGCTTCTGGGCCTGGCTCGGCTTCACCGCTATGAGCCAGCTAAATATTGTAATCTGGGAAGGCAAATCCTGGCAACTCTTCTGGCTCAATGCCTTACATTACTTGGTTGCGCTGCTCGTCATGGGCGGAATCCTTGGCGCGTGGATGTAACGCGCAATAAGCTTTTTAAACCGTATACCTTTCTTCTGCAATCATGTCCTCTGAAGAAAAAGTACAACCTGTTAAGATCTCTGAATGTCTCTATGAAATCCCAAAACAAGGAAAAATGAATGTTCCTGTGCGAATCTACGCTTCTGAAAAACTTCTCAAAAAAATGATGGAAGACAACTGTACCCAGCAAGGGATTAACGTTGCAAGCTACCTGCCTGGAATCCAGAAATATTCCATCATGATGCCCGACGCCCACCAAGGCTACGGATTTTCCATTGGAGGGGTTGCTGCGATGGATTATGAAACGGGCTGCATCAGCCCAGGTGGCATTGGATTCGACATAAATTGTGGGGTACGACTCCTTGCGAGTAACTTGACAAAGGAAGAAGTTGAACCTAAGATCAAAGAGTTGCTGGATCGACTGTTTAAAAACGTGCCTTCAGGTGTGGGCAGTGAAAGCTTTTTGCGATTGACTAATGAAGAGCTCGATGAAGTGCTTGTCAAAGGCGCCCGGTGGGCTCTTGAAAAAGGACACGGCTTGCCTGAGGATGTGGAACTCTGCGAAGAAAAAGGCTGTATGGCCGGAGCGGACGCCCATAAAGTTAGTGATAAAGCCAAAAGCCGAGGCCGAAAACAAATTGGCACCTTAGGGGCTGGAAATCACTTCTTAGAAGTTCAAGTCGTGGACAAGATTTACGATCAAACAGCAGCTGAACGATTTGGCATAAAACAAGAAGGACAAATCACCCTTATGATTCACTGCGGCAGCCGAGGATTTGGCCACCAAAACTGCACAGATTACCTACGAAAAATGGAAGATGCTTACCCTGAAGTCATCAAGGCCTTACCTGAAAAAGACCTCATCTACGCCCCCATTTCAAGCCCCCTTGCTCAAGATTACCTGAAAGCCATGGTGGCCTCAGCTAATTACGCGTGGTGCAACCGACATGTTATTGCTTCCCAATCACGCAAGAGCCTGCAACAAGTGTTTCCGGATGCTACGCTGAACCCTGTATATGACATTGCCCATAATATTGCTAAAGTGGAAGAACATACGATTGATGGGGTAAAGAAAAAAGTCATTGTGCACCGAAAAGGCGCCACCCGAGCGTTTGGACCTGGACGGAACGAAGTTCCTGATAAATATCGCGATTTAGGACAACCGGTTTTATTACCTGGCAGCATGGGAACGGCCAGTTACGTGTTGATTGGAACTGGAACCGGAATGGATGAAACCTTTGGTAGCACAGCACACGGCGCTGGACGAGAAATGTCCCGAACAGCTGCCATCAAGAAGTGGCGCGGTGAAAACATCAAAAAAGAACTCGAAGAACGACATATTTACATCAAAGCGGCCAGCTGGAAAGGCATCAGTGAAGAAGCACCCGGCGCGTATAAAGATGTGGATGAAGTTGTACGGGTGAGTCATGAAGCAGGCATTGGAAAACTCGTTGTACGACTGGTGCCATTGGGTGTGGTGAAAGGATAAAATTTAAATAAAGCAAATTCTAAATAACTTTCATGCAGACCAAATCCCTGCTTCAATTAAACGCGGTTCTCTTTGGCATCATTGCACTCCTGCATGTACTGCGGTTCTTATCCAGCTCCCCTGCCCGCATTGCCAACTGGAACATTCCCTTATGGCTGAGTATCGTTGCTTTCATCGTTTCCGCATGGCTTTGCTGGCAAAACTGGAAGGCTACTTAACCTTACCCGATAACCAAGGAAACCAATCACCGAGCAAGAAGTTTTTTGCTATATTATAGAGGACTTTGAATAACCCCATATATAGTGTTCAAAGTCCTAATAGATGGCTTTGAAAATGGATTAAAAACAAGGATATTCAAAGCCCTCTATAGGCAATTTAATAAGTACTTGTATAGATAACTGCGTAGCTTATGCTACTCTATTGTACGCAGCTATCTATATGTGAACTGCGCTAATCATGTTCTCTAAGTCGCGCAGTTCACTATATATACAAAAACGACAGGACGAATGGCTTGAGCGTTGAATTCTATAAAATCCAAAACTATATAAAAGAATAAACGAAAAGAAGCGCTGTGACGGAAACATTCTTCACAATCGAGAGCGCGGAAAAAATTCTACCCAAACTCCGAGGATTGCTACGAAAAGCAATCGGCCTCAATAAAGAACTACAAGCACTGCACGCCGAATCTCTCGTCGACCAAGAAGAAATCCAAGTCGAAACGGAAGAACACAACATCAAGTATCAATTCGAACTCGTCAACAATCACGAAGAACTCCACCAATTAACCGAAAGTTTCTACGATGTCATGGAACAAATCGAAAAGATGGGCATTGAGATCAAAGACCTCGAACAAGGCTTGATTGACTTCCCCAGCCATTTTGAAGGCCGTGAAATCTACCTTTGCTGGAAACTCGGAGAAGACCGCGTAAAGCACTGGCATGAACTTGACACTGGATTTGAAGAACGACAAGAGATCATTGAACTCTAACTCCACTGAACCCAAAACAATATAAACCCACGCTGGATTTTTCTCTCTATGACCTCCATGTGGCAAGAAGCACTCGCCCAGTTCAACGAAGCGGCGGGTATTCTAAAAATCAGTGACCGAGAAAAAAAACTGTTGAGCACCCCTGTTCGCATTCTCCGCAAAGACTTAGACATTCAAATGGATGATGGCAGCGTGAAACATTTCCCTGCTTATCGCGTGCAATTCAACGACTGGCGAGGACCCTACAAAGGAGGCATTCGCTTTCACCCGCAAGTCGACCTGGATGAAGTCCAAGCACTATCTTTTTTGATGGGTCTCAAAAACACAGTTGCGGACGTACCTTTTGGCGGCGGAAAAGGCGGCGTGACCTGCAACCCTAAAGAGCTATCCAAAAATGAATTGGAAAAAATAAGCCGAGCATTCGTACGGGCGTTCGCTCAGAATCTCGGAATGTCTAAAGATGTTCCTGCGCCCGATGTTTACACGGACAGCCAAACCATGGCTTGGATGTTGGATGAGTTTAGCCATGTTCGTGGGTACACTGAATATGGATTCATTACCGGCAAACCTCTTGAATTAGGGGGGAGTGTCGGAAGAGACATTGCAACCAGCCTAGGCGGGATATTTGTGCTGGAAGAAGCGCTGAAAAAATATAAAATTTCAAAACCAAAAATAGTCATACAAGGCGCCGGTAATGCCGGCGGTAACGCTGCGCTGTTGTTGGCCAAGAAAAAATATCCTATTCTGGCGATCTCTGACAGCAAAGGAGGTATTTACAACCCCAAAGGATTGGATGTGGATAAAGTTTTTGCTCACAAAAAAAAGACAGGAACTGTGCAAAACTATCCTGGAGCAAAAAACATCACCAATGGCGAACTCCTGGAACTTGGTTGCGACGTGCTTGTTCCCGCTGCTCTAGAAAATCAAATCACAGATCAAAACGCTGATCAGATTAAGGCCAAGATTATTTTAGAACTGGCCAATGGCCCCGTGACGGCACAAGCTAGAAAAATCTTGTTTAAACGCAAGATACAATCCATCCCAGATATTCTAGCGAACAGCGGTGGAGTGACTGTGAGCTACTTTGAATGGGTCCAAAACAGAACCGGGTACTACTGGAAAGAAGACGAAGTGCATGCTAAGCTGAAAGAAAAAATGGTTCAGGCGTTTAAAAATGTGTATGAAATGGGGCAAAAATATAAAGTAGACTTAGGCATGGCTGCGTATGTTTATGCGGTTGAACGACTGGTTCAAGTCGGACGATTACGCGGAAAGTTCTGATCCTCTTTTATTAAGCACAAACTTTAAAACTATGCTACTTACCTATCTTTTATGCCCCAAACCTTCGACGTGGTCTGTGAAAAAAACGATGAGATTGCTGAAGAAGTCCAAAGCATCTGGTTCAAGCTGAATGGCCCTTTGGAGTTTAAAGCTGGACAATTCATGACGATGCTCTTGCCTAAAGGAGAGGTTATGGTGCGGAAGATGTATTCTATTGCTTCTGCTCCCTATATTACAGATCGTTTTGAACTCTGCGTGAATCGAGTCACAGGAGGGTTTGGCAGCAACTTCTTATGCGACTTGAAGCCTGGAGTGAAATTGCAGTGCATTGGTCCCTATGGCGTATTTATTCTACAAGAACCCTTACAAAATGACCCTGTCTTTATTGCGACCGGAACCGGGGTTGCACCCTTAAAATCCATGCTGGACACGATCTGGGAAAAGAAGTTGGATGGCGGAAGAACTATCTGGCTGTTTTTTGGAGCCAGAACCCCTGCACACCTGATTTATCATAAAGAATTCGAGAAGATGGCTCAAGAACACCCCAACTTCAAGTATCACCCCATTATCAGTAGAGACGAAAGCTGGTCCGGATTGAAAGGGCATGTTCAAGACCACTTTGCCGAGCACATAGCCGATCCGGCTGGAAAAGAAGCTTATGTATGTGGATTGACTGTTATGGTTTCAGATGTGAGGAAAACATTAAGTGAAATGGGATACCCTAAAGAACAAGTGCACTTTGAGAATTATGTTTGAGCCTTCTTTTTTACTATAAAATAATACAATGACGCCCCTAAAAAATGCGTCAAAATCATCAAGATGATCCAGACGGTCTTATCCTTAAAGTCTCTCTTCAAACAATCAATGAGCATCCACATCCAAAATATAGACGCTAGAAGCGTGACGAGCGCAATGATCAAAAACACCACCATGAATGAACCCACCAAAAAAGAGATTACGCTACTACAAGGAACTTCTTTCCCTCCTAAATTACACAAAGCAAAAACCGGGAAAGATACAGTTAAAAACAATACACTTAGAAGGCAAAGCTTTCTCAACCTACACCGCCACTTCTCTCGGCAGACACGTCCCTCGACAAGGACCTTGTTTCATGCACGTACAGGTGCCGGAAATCCACTTTTTTTGCCTGGGCTGATTTACGTAGTTCTGCACTTGGTAGAGTGGCTGCTGACACTGATAGCCTGAAGGAGCTGTGTTGTACATAGCTTAGAATAACAAAAAGCTATATATAAAGCTAATCCTTACGCCTACTCATGCAAAAGGTTAAGGTTATTCGATGGCAACGTACCGGGAAACCTACGCTTGGTTTACTTGAAAAAGAACTCCAAGCAGAAGGCTTTGACCCTAACCTGTTTACTTCCAACCCCGGCGATGTGTACCCAGACCACAGCCATGCTTACGATGAAGTGCGGGTTATGGTTAAAGGGCGGATGAAGTTTATAGTAGGTGAAGAGAAATATGTATTGAACCCTGGGGATCGGATTGAATTCCTAAAAGGAACCGTGCACAGTGCGGAAGTGGATGGAGAACAAATGGCCGTGATGCTTGTGGCGTCTAAGAAATAATCTCACGTATTTTATCTATAAATTCTTGTGCTGTATCTACAATCCTTTGAGCCTCTTTTTCACTGAAAGACTTTGTGACTTCGTATTGAGCAATGGTCCTTGTTATGCGCGTTGCGTCCAGATGGATGATGTAGATTTCTTCCAATTGCTGAGCTAACTTACTTCCTAGAGCATAGTGCTTGGCTAGCGCCGCTACGGTGGCTACATGCGATCGCGCCTTTAAGCCCTTTTGCGCAATGGCTGCTGTAGCTGCGTGGTACATGGCATAATAGCTTGTAATAATCACCCAATGAAAAGAAACGTAATTTGAGTCTATCTGTAGGCTCTGCTTATATGCTGTGCTTGTTGAGATCTTCATCAATAAGCGCGCCAGGAAGAGATCGCTCTGCGCGCGAGCCATATAATGGGAGACTTTTGCTTTTTCCGAGGGATCTTTACTGATTTCTTCCTCTTTTACAAATTCATCGTATTTTTGCTCATATGGCTTTAATGTCATAAACCCTCTCCTACTAATGCCCAGAAATGCTCGAACCCATATAAAAGGATATGCGATTTAAGCGCTTCCTTGCCAACATTCAACTCTTCTTTACTGCTCAACATCTCCTTAAACATAAGGTTGTCTACGACTATTGCATTTATCTGACAGCCAAACGTCATATTGAGCGTATTGATTGCACTTAAGATATACTCGTCTATTTCACGCGTTTTGGCGTCTACGATGATGAGCAGATCGATGTCGCTCTTTTTTGTTTCTCTGGCTTTTGCATACGAACCAAAAAGAACCATTGCACGGACTTGATCATTCCATTGAATCTTTTTTACTGCTTCTGTAAGGATATGGCGAATCGTGCTCTTCTCTAAATACTGCTGCTTCTGTTGCTGGGCGTTCAAGGCGAAAAGAAGCCTTGTTTTCTCCTTCTTCAGATCCGGCAAGACTTCATGCGCCCTGCCCACGATTTTCCTTTGCAATATCCCTTCTTCTATCAAATAGTTTACTTTCTTATGAACGAACGGATAGGTTCTTTTCAACAGCTTTGAGACTCGATGAATGGTTAATGCTTGAGCTGGACTGCAGGCGAAAAGTCCCAGGATGTCTAATGTGAGGTTGTCCATATTATATCTTTTAAATTTAATATTATATCTAATAAGTATAACTAGTATATAAGGGTTTTGGTGGGGGAAAACGACCCTATAAAGAGCGCACAGCGCTGAAGTGGATAAAGAATAGATGGCTGTAATGCAGAGGGCGAGTAAGAAATCATGAGTTTTAGATTTTCTTAGCCGGAAGAGGCGAGAACCTCTTTTAATCGAGGATGGAACTCGCCTCTTACCTTCGGTTGATACTCTTTTCGAAGTGATTCTAGACTGTAAGCGTAGTCTCCGGTTGCTGTGTATGTTGCCCTGCCACATCGCATATATTCTCTTCTCATCTCTAGTAAGCCCCGTACTGGACCTTCCAATGATTCGCTTATTCCCCCAGGTAATTGAGGTAATGTGGATGCCATAGATTCTAGAGATATTGGCATTACAAAATACATTGGGACGGTTATATCCCCTTTTGCTTCCTCTTCAGGGATTCTTGCATGCTGCTCTGCATGAGTTACAGATACAATGGATCTGATAGTTGTACGCTCATGCCTATACTCTATCGGAATGTGCCCAATGCTTATGATTACTGGCTGGGGCAACTCTGTAAATGCTCTCCATGACTGAAGGTGATCTCCTTTGTCATGAAGTTTAGCAGCTTCTAACCAATACTCTCCATATGGTCGTCCTTTAAGAAAAGAAAGAGTTAAATCTCTATCTGATCC